>NZ_BAAGZI010000024.1:21029-32786 GCF_054778695.1 Actinocorallia lasiicapitis | reverse complement strand
CGCCCGATGACCGCTCCCGATTCCGACCCGGAATCCGAGAAGGCCCCGAGCAGCGGCGCCATCCCCAGCATCGCGCCGCTGCCGCCGATCCAGCCGCCGAACGCCAGCAGCAGCGGCAGCCCCGCCAGGAGCCGGGGGACGATCCCGCCGGGCCGCTCGTCGAAGCCGGGGCCGTCGAACCGCAGCACCGGGTCGGGCCCGCCGAGCAGCGCCAGCGACTTGGTGACGGGCAGACTGCCGTGGTCGGTCAGCCATTCGGCGGTCTGCGCGTAGACCGCAGGGTCCCGCCGGACGAGGAGCTGTTCGGAGCCGAAGGAGAGCTGGAACGCGAAGAACCCCAGCGTGATCAGGATCGTGGCCAGCACCGGGATCCAGGAATGCCACCGGTCCGGAAGATCGAACTGGGGGCGGCGGACCGTCCCGGTGAACCCGACGGCGAGCGCGATCGCCGCGACCGGCAGGAACAGCCCCAGCGACACCCCGATGGTGTACCGCCCGGCCAGCAGGAGTGGCAGGCTGACCACGAGCCAGGCCATGACGAGCAGGGCAGGCGCGACAGTCAGCCGCGCCAGCATCGCCGTGTGCGCCGCTGGACCGTCCATACCATCCCGCAATGTAGCGGTCGGACGATCAGAAAACCGTGAGGCGGCACGGGTTGCAGGGCGTCGGTAGATTCACGGCATGGATCTCATCCGGGGGGCGGCGCAGCAGCCGCTGATCACCTTCTACGACGACGCCACCGGCGAGCGGCGCGAGTTCTCGCGGCGGACCTTCGACAACTGGGTGGCGAAGACCGCGAACCTGATCGTCGACGGCCTGGACGCTCAGCCGGGCGGCACCGTGGTGATCGATCTTCCGCCGCACTGGCAGACGGCCGTCTGGATCCACGCCGCGTGGGCGGCCGGCCAGTCCGTCGTGATCGCCCCGGCCGGGGACGAGGAAGGCATCTGGGTGACCGACGATCCGGCGCGCGCGCCCAAGTCGGCGCAGGAGGTCGTCGGGCTCTCCCTGGACGCCATGGGCGCCCCGCTCGCGGACGCTCCGGCGTGGGTCACCGACTACGCGGTCGAGGTCCGTGCCTACGGCGACCGGTTCGTCCCGCTCGTCCCGGCGGATCCCGCGCTGACTGTGACCAACACCACATTCAGCAGATCACAGCTCGACCACGAAATCATTGCATTCACCAATAGACACGGCATTACCGGCGCTGACAGAGTGCTCTCGAGTGTGTCCTACACCACCACCGAGGAGCTTGTGGGTGCGCTACTCGCCCCCCTGAAGGCCGGGGGATCCGTCATACTTTGTCGGAACATCAGCCAAGATCTGGTTTCACGCCGGGTCGAATCGGAGCACGCGACTGCCGTAGCGGGACTGGATGGCGCGTACGGACCCGTACGTCGTCTCCTCTGACCTAATCTCGTGGAGCAATGAACAGCCCCCTGTACACCGACTATGTCGACGACGCCCAGACCGAGCGGGCCCTCGCCGAGACCAAAGAGGTCTCGCGCGGCTGGAAGCTGCTGGGCTGGACCTCGGTCGCCCTGTCCGGGCTGCTCGTCGTCGGCAGCATCAGCGCCTACGGCTACACCCGCTACATCAGCGGCGGGATCGAGCACTTCGAGCTCAGCGAGAAGGACCGCAACGCGGTCCCGAAGCTGAACAACTCGGTCAACATCCTGATGCTGGGCTCCGACACCCGCGCCGGCAAGGGCAACGCCAAGTACGGCAAGAGCCTCGTCAACGACACCGCGCGCGCCGACACCACGATCCTGCTGCACATCTCCCCCGGCGGCGGCGCGGTGACGGGCATCAGCTTCCCCCGCGACCTCATGGTCGACCTCCCGGCCTGCGACCTGCCGGGCGGCGGCTCCTCCCCGCCCCAGAAGAACATGATCAACTCCGCGTTCTCGATCGGCGGCGCGGCCTGCACGTTCAAGACGATCCAGACGCTGACCAACATCCACATCGACCACATGGCCGTCGTGGACTTCAGCGGGTTCAAGGGCGTCGTCAACGCGCTCGGCGGGATCGAGATCTGCCTGCCCAAGGCCGTCAACGACCCCAAGAGCAAGCTGAACCTGTCCAAGGGCAAGCACCTCGTGCGGGGTGAAGAGGCCCTGGCCTACGTGCGCGCACGGCACGGGCTCGGCGACGGCTCCGACCTCGACCGGATCAAGCGGCAGCAGAAGTTCCTCAACTCGGTCGCCACCAAGGCACTGAACAAGAACTACCTCGCCGATCCGATGCAGCTGACGAGCGTCCTCAGGTCCGTCACCAAGACGATCAAGCTGGACCGGGGCTTCGGCGTCACCGAGATCGCCAAGCTCGGCCTCCAGATGAAGGACATCAACGTCAAGAACATCAAGTTCGTGACGACCCCCTGGCAGCCGTATGTGCTGGACAAGAACCGGGTGCAGTTCGCACAGCCCGCCGCCGACCAGCTCTTCTCGGCCGTCGCCAACGACAGCAAGATCGTTGAGGCGGCGAAGGCGCCGGCCAAGACCGTTCCGGTCGCGCAGATCAAGGTGCGGGTGCTGAACGGCACCGGGATCACCGGCAAGGCCGCGACGGTCGCGGCGGAGCTGAAGGCCAAGGGCTATCCGAACCCGACGGCCGGCAACCCCAAGACCGTCCCCGACCAGACCGTGATCACCTACGGGGAGGGCGCGGAGGACGCGGCCCGCACCCTGGCGAAGCTGGTGCCCGGGGCGAAGGTCGAGCCGTCGGCCGACACTCCGGCGGGCGTCGTCGACCTGGTGATGGCGAAGGGCTGGGCGGGGCTGAACACCAGCTCGTCCCTCCCCAAGAAACTGGACGGAGAGGTCAAGGCCACCGATCCCGTGTGCAATGGGATGTAGGGGTACTCATCACGATCATCGGGGAATGCGGGTAAGTTCTCACCAGCCCTGACATTTCCTCCCCTTGGACCACCGGTGACCCAGCAAGTACAGGCCGTCCCCCAACAGGCCGCCCCGCTCGGGGAGACGCCGAAGCCGGCCGCCGCCAAACGGCGCGACCCGTTCTTCGACAACGCGAAGTACCTCGCGATCCTGCTGGTGGCCGCCGGGCACACGATCGTGGGGCTGCGTCACAAGGTGCCCGCGGCCGAGGCGCTGTACCTGTACGTCTACATGTTCCACATGCCGCTGTTCATCGTGATCACCGGCTACTTCTCGCGGAACTTCACCTTCGGCGGCAACAAGGCGCGCAAGCTGATCACCAACCTGGGCGTGCCGTACGTCGTGTTCGAGGTGCTGTACTCGCTGATGGAGTGGCGGATCACCGACAACGATCTGCGGATCAGCCTGCTCGACCCGATCTATCTGACCTGGTTCATGCTGGCGCTGTTCGCGTGGCGGCTGTCGACCCCGGTCTGGCAGCAGGTGCGGTGGCCACTGGCCGTGGCCGTCGTCATCGCGCTGATCTCCTACACCGGGCCGATGTCGGGCCAGCTCGACATGCACCGGATCTTCGGTCTCGCCCCCTTCTACGTGCTGGGGCTCTGCCTGAAGAAGGAGCACTTCGAGTATCTGCGACGGCGCTGGGTGCGGATCGCGGGCGCGGTGGTGCTGGTGCTGGGGTACGTCGCGGCGTTCTACGCCAAAGACCACATGAACTACATCTGGGTCTACTGGCGCGACTCCAACAAGGGGATGGGCGTCTCCAACCTCGAGGGCACCGCGATGCGGCTCGGAATGATGATCGTCGCGACGCTGCTGGTGGCCGCGTTCCTGGCCGTCGTGCCGCGCCGCCATCTCTGGTTCACCGCGCTCGGCAGCACCACGATCTATGCCTATCTGCTCCACGGCTTCCTCGTGAAGTATCTGCAGTACCGCGAATGGGACCATGTGGACTGGCTGCAGAGCATCCCCGGGATGCTGCTGATGATCGCCGCGTCGGTGGCCGTCGCGACCTTCCTGTGCTCTAAGCCCGTGGTCAGGGCCCTGCACTGGGCGGTGGAGCCCGATATGCGGTGGGCGTTCACCCGGCTGCGCAAGCCCGCCAAGAAAGCACCTGTGACGGGTACCACTGAGGTCACAGCTCCCCATCGGGGACATGAACCGGACTTGACGACCTCACGAACTCTGTAGCATCGACTGATGCCACGAGCATGATCGCCGACCCTTTGCGTCACCAAAAGCTGGAGAAGGATTCTTCTGGTATGAGCAGTGTGTTCCTGTCTGTCATCGTGCCGGTGCACGGCGTCCAGGGCTACCTTCGCCAGTGTCTGGACTCGATCCTCGTCCCGGGATTCCCGGATCTCGAGGTGATCGCGATCGACGACAAGTCTCCGGACGGCTGCGGCGCGATCCTCGACGAGTACGCGCTGCGCGACCCCCGGGTCCGCGTGGTGCACCTGGAGCAGAACGTCGGCCTCGGCGAAGCCCGGAACGTGGGCCTCGGCCTCGCGACCGGTGAGTACGTGTGGTTCTTCGACAGCGACGACTACGCCGCCGACGGCGCGATGGTCTCGATCGTCGAGCGGCTCCACGAGACCAAGCCCGACGTCCTGATCTTCGACTATGCCCGTTCCTACTGGACCGGCAGGGTCCAGCGCTCGGTCATCAACAAGCTGTTCCGCGAGCCCCCCGCTCCGGACGTGTTCGCGCTGCGTGAGCGGCCGAGCGTGCTCCAGCTCATGATGACGGCCTGGAACAAGGCGATCCGGCGTGAGTTCCTCCTCGACCTCGGCCTGAAGTTCTCGGGCGGGTACTACGAGGACATCAACGTCACCTACCCGATCCTGATGGCGGCCGAGAAGCTGACCCTGCTCGACCAGGTCTGCTACATCTACCGCCAGCGCCGCCGCGGTGCGATCACCCGCACCGGCGGCAAGAAGCACTTCGACGCGTTCAAGCAGTACGAGCGCATCTTCGGCTTCATGGACAAGCATCCCGAGACCGACCAGTACCGATCGCTGATGTTCGACCGGACGATCTGGCATCTGCTGATCATCCTGGGCCGTGGCGACCGGGTGCTACCCGAAGACCGCGCGAAGTTCTTCTCGGGTATGTCGGAGATCTACAAGAAGTTCCGGCCCGACGGCCACAAGCTGCCCGAGGACGCCAAGCTCGCGGCCAAGTACCGGCTGATCGAGAAGGACAACTACCGGGCGTTCGCGGCGTCCAAGGCCGTCAACGAGCGGCGGCTCTCGCTGAAGAAGCGGGTCCGCAAGTACAAGAAGAACTACCGCAAGGCGCGCAACTTCGCCGCCGGCAAGGCCAGCGGGCTGATCTACCGCGCCCAGCTCCGCACGCCGATCGACCAGAACCTCGCCGTCTACGCGGCGTACTGGTACCGGGGCTACGCCTGCAACCCGGCCGCGATCTACGAGGCGCAGAAGCGGCTCGCCCCGCAGATCAAGGGCGTCTGGGTGGTCAAGAAGGGCGCCGTCGACTCGATGCCCAAGGGCGTCCCGTACGTGGTGGCCGGTTCCCGCGCGCACAACAAGCTGATGGCGAAGGCGAAGTACTTCGTCAACAACGTCAACTTCACCGACGACCCGGTGAAGCGCAAGGGCCAGATCCACGTCCAGACCCAGCACGGCACCCCGTTGAAGAAGATGGGGCTCGACCAGATGGAGTTCCCGGTCGGCGCCGCGGAGATGGACTTCCGTGAGCTGATCATGCGGGCGGACCGGTGGGACTACCTCGTGTCGTCCAACCCGCTGTCGAGCGAGGCGTGGGACCGCGGCTTCCCGTGCTCCTACGAGATGCTGGAGACCGGCTACCCGCGCAACGACCGGCTGGTCCGCGCGACGGAGGCCGAACGCGACAGGATCCGGGCTGAGCTGGGCATCAAGCCCGGCGTCAAGGCGATCCTGTACACGCCGACACACCGCGACTACATGAAGCGGTTCTCGCCCCAGTTCGATCTGCGGCGCTTCGCCGAGACCCTCGGCGAGGACTTCGTGCTGCTGCTGCGCGCCCACTACTTCTACAAGCCGAAGGACCTCGGGCTCCCCGAGGACCTGATCATCGACGTCTCGTCCTACCCGAACGTCGAGGATCTGATGATCGCCTCGGACTCGCTGCTCACGGACTACAGCTCGATCATGTTCGACTACGCCGCCCTCGAGGACAGGCCGATCGTGATCTTCGCTAATGACTGGGAGACCTACAAGCGCACCCGCGGCGTCAACTTCGATCTGATGGAGCAGCCGCCGGGCGTCATCGCCGGAACCGAGGACGAGCTGATCAGCACCTACCGGACCGGCGCCGCCTGGGGCGACCAGGCGGCCAAGGACCGCGCGGAGTTCCGGGCCCGGTTCTCCCCGTGGGAGGACGGCAACGCCGCCGAGCGCGTCGTCCGCCGTGTCTTCCTCGGTGAAGAGCTGCCCAAGCTGCCCCGCTGAGAAAGATCCGAACTAAAGTGAACAACGGTGCGTCTCATGCGTTCGTGAGACGTGCCGTTGTTCTTTCCGCCGGTTTCCTCTGCTGCGCGCTCGTGCCGTGGTCGGCGCCCGCCCGCGCCGACGGCATCGAGGCCGCCAAGGCGTGGGATTTCAACGGCGATGGCCGCCCCGACAAGACCAGTGCGGGGCCCGCGGGCGTCAAGGTCGTCTACAAGGGCGGGAAGCCCGGCGCGCAGACCCTGACCAGGGCTTCCGCTGGAATCCCTGGCGAGCCGGACGGCGCGGAGGAGTTCGGGGCGTCACGGGCTTCGGCCGACTTCGACCACGACGGGTACGCCGATCTGGCGCTGTCGGGCCCCGGCTCCCCCGACACGGTCCTGGTCTACGGCTCCCGCAAGGGGCTGGCCGCGCGGACGCTCAGGGTGAAGCACTCCGGCGAGGTGCGGACCGGTGACGTCAACGGGGACGGCAAGCCCGATCTCCTGGTCTTCACCGAAGGCCCGAACCGGGCGGTGAAGGTGCTGCTCAGAGGTAAGAAGGGCTTCGCGAGGACCGTCACGCTCGCGCCGGGGCGCGGCGGGCTGCCCGGCCCGGCGACGACCGATCCGGCGCTCTGGTCTTTGGCCCTCGGCGATATCGACGGCGACCGCCGCACCGATCTGGCGATCGGCACCCCGTCGCCCGGCGGCGGCTCGGTGACGATCCTCTACGGCTCGTCGCCCTACCCGCGGTTCCAGGCCCGCACCCAGGTCATCGCGCCGCGCAGGCCCGACCCTGGGTTCGGCGCGACGGTCAGGATCGTCGACCAGACCCGCGACCACCGGCCCGACCTCAAGGCGGGTTCCGGCACGCGCTCCTGGCTCTTCCCGAACACGGGCAAGCGGATCCGCGCCACCGCCCGCTGACCTGCGTCCGAAAAAAGTTCTCACCTTCCAAAGAACATTTCAGACTTAGCTCGCATCACATGCTGCACGAACCCTTCGCTCCCGAGGACGTGCATGAGAACTCCCGCACTGCTCGCCGCCACCGGGCTGGCTGCCGCGCTCGTCGCGGCGCCCGCCCACGCGGCGGCGCCCACCCCGGCGAGGCCCGGCGATTTCAACGGCGACGGCCGCCGCGACCTCACCATCGGCTCCCCCGAGGCGACGATCAAGGGCCGGCTGACGGCCGGAGTCGTCACCGTCGTGTACTCCGGCAAGAAGCCGCGCGTCCAGAACCTCACCTCGGGCAGCGCGGGCCTGAAGAACTACGACCTCGGCGAGGGCTTCGGCCGCTACCTGGCCTCTGCCGACTTCGACCGTGACGGCTACGCCGACCTCGCCGTCCGCAGCTACGACGCCGACGGAGTCGCCGTCGTCTTCGGCGGCAAGAAGGGCCTGGGCGGCCGAACGGTCTTCCTCGACCTCACCGGCACCCACTACGACTTCACCATGGTCACCGGCGACTTCGACGGCGACGGCGCCACCGAGCTCGCCGCCGTCAACGAGACCAGGCTCAGCGTGTTCCGCGGCATCGGCACCGCCGCCCAGTCCGTCAAGGACACTCCGCTCGGGCCGGTCCCCAACCACGGTTGGTACACGATCGGCGCGGGCGACTTCGACGGCGACGGCCCCGACGATCTGGTGATCCAGCCGTCCGGGCGCGGTAGGGCGTCGCTGGCCAGAGGCTCCGCGCAGGGGCTGCGCCCCGCGGTGCGGCTGGGCGGGCCGGTCGGCTACCGGCTCTACCCGTCCGCCGACCTCAACGGCGACGGCCGTGACGACCTGCTGTCGTGGAACAGCAAGATCCAGGTCCGGTTGGGCACCAAGACCGGATTCGGCAAGCCCCTCTCGTTCAACCAGGCCAGCTCGGGCGTGCCCGGCACCGAGAAGGGCTACGGCGACTTCGGCGTCGGCTTCGACCCCGGTGACCTCGACGGTGACCGCCGCGCAGATCTCGCCATCGGCGATCCGAGGGAACCCAACAAGAAGCGGAACCAGCGGATCGGCGCCGTGGTGCTGCTGCACGGCGCGAAGGGCGGCATCACCACCAAGGGCGCCCAGATCTTCACCGAGAACACCAAGGGCGTGCCCGGCACCGGCGAGAACGGCGACCTGTTCGGCACCTCGGTCCGGCTCGTTGACCTGACCGGCGACGGCCGTGACGAGCTCGTCGTCGCCGCACCGGGCGAGAACGACCGCCGTGGCCGCGTCTACGTCCTGAAGAACGTCAAGGGCCGGATCACCGGCACCGGCGCGAAGGAATACCGCCCCGAGAAGCTCGGCCTGTTCGGCAAGGGCTTCGGAACCACCCTGCTCCCGTGAAGGAAATGCTCATGAAACTCCCCCTGCCCCTCCTGCTCACGGCCGGGCTCGCGGCTGCCTCTGTCGCGGTGGCGCTGCCCGCGCAGGCCGTCGCCAAGCCGAAGGTGCCCGCCAAGGCCAACGACTTCAACGGTGACGGCAAGTCCGATGTCCTGGTCTATGGAGGCGACCAGGTCAAGTCGGGCGAGCTCGCCAAGGGTTCGGTGCTGGTGCTGTTCGGCGGCACCAAGAAGAAGCAGATCGTGTTCGCCGGTTCGCCCGGCATCGAGGGCGTCGGCGATCACGGCGACGGGTTCGCGAACGTCGCGACCTCGGCCGACTTCGACCGCGACGGCTACGCCGATCTGGCCGTCACCGGTGACGACGAGGACGGCGTCACGATCGTCTACGGTTCGAAGAAGGGCCTGTCGTCGCGTGCGGTGCTGCTGCCCGCGCCGCAGGGCGGCCGCAACGGGCTGGCCGTCGGCGATTTCGACAAGAACGGCCGTCCCGACCTGGTCGCGGTCGACGTCCACGACTTCCGGGTCTTCGCGAATGTCGGCAAGGGCAAGCCGACGGCCGTCACGACCGTGACGCTGCCGGAGCGCTACAAGCCGGAGCCGTACAAGAAGGACGAGCACGACCTCGGCACCCCGCTGGTCGGCGACTTCGACGGCGACCGCAACCCCGACCTCGTCATGTACGACCGCGACTACATCCCGAGCGGCGGCTACCTGGGTGTGCTGCTGCTGAAGGGCACCGGCAAGGGTCTCGGCAAGCCGACCTACCTCAAGCAGGCCTACCACTACAGGGGGACGGCCGCCGACTTCAACGGCGACGGCCGCACCGACCTGGTCGGCGGGGACGGCGGCCGCGTGTTCATCTCCTACGGCCGGGCGTCGGGCCTCGCCAAGCCGATCTCGTTCGGCCAGGACGCCCCCGGCATCCCCGGCGGCGGTAACGGCGGGTTCGGTCAGGCGCTGGCCTCGGCCGACCTCAACAAGGACGGCTACGCCGATCTCGCCGTCGGCTCCCCCTACGACGGCAAGAAGCGCGAAGGCACCGTCGTGGTGATGTACGGCTCGAAGAGCGGGCTCACCCCGAAGCGTGCGCAGCTGTTCGGTGAGGCCACCAAGGGCGTCCCCGGCAACCCCGAGCGCGACGACCAGTTCGGCAGCGCGATCGCGCTGACCGACCTGACCGGCGACGGCCGCCCCGACCTGATCGTCGGCTCGCCTGGCGAGAACAAGAACCTGGGCCGTCTGTACCTGCTGAAGAACGTCAAGGGCCGGATCTCGGTCAAGGGCGCGAAGGAGTACGAGCCGAAGTCCCTCGGCATCGGCAAGTTCCTGGGCCTGCTGGTCCGCTAGCGCGCCGGTGGGCCGTCGCCGTCCCCGGCGGCGGCCCGCCTTGTGACCTTCGCCAACGAATACCGTTATCCATCCGCTATGGAATGCTTGATCCGATAAGGTCCCCGTTGACTGTGTGACACGAGGGAGCGGACGGAACGATGGACGGGGCCGGTAGACGGGGGCCGGCGGCGATCGCCGTGGCCATGGCGGTAGCCGCGGCGGTGGTGACGGTTCCGGCGACGCCCGCTGAGGCCGCGCCGATGAAATCGCATGTGATCTTCAACGATCCGCGCTCGCCGAAGGGCGCCAAGCGCATCGAGAACGCGATCGTCAAGCTGATCTGGGGTGCGCCCAAGGGTTCGACGATCCGGTTGAGCTACTACCGCTTCACCAACGCCTACTCGGTGTCGGATTCGCTGATCGCGGCTTCCAAACGCGGCGTCAAGGTGAAGTTCATCGGTGACAGCGGCACGATGAACCGGAACGAGTCGGGCGGCCAGCCGACCGGCGCGGAGCGGCTGCTGTGGGCGCTCGGCGGCGACCAGGTGAAGACCTGCCCGAAGGGCCGCGCCTGCATCGGCGAGAAACTGAACCACACGAAGTTCATCCTGTTCAGCAAGACGCGCGGCGCGAAGAACGTGCTGCTGCAGTCGTCACAGAACCTGAACGCGACGGGCGGCTACACGACCGACTGGAACGACGCGGTCGTCCTGGCCAACGCCGGGCGGATCTACAGCACGTACTCGTCGTACTTCAACGACCTGTGGAACCAGAAGGCGAACCCGAACTACTGGGCGAAGCACAAGAGCGTGCGCGACACGCAGGCGGCCGTCCAGTTCTTCCCGAAGGCCGAAGGCGACCCGGTCACCGACATGCTCGACAAGGTGAAGTGCGATTTCACCTGGAAGGGCAAGAAGGGCAAGACCGCGATCAAGATCGCGATGGGGGCGTTCAACGACAAGCGCTACTGGCTGATCGATTCGCTGGGTCGGCTGAAGGCCAAGGGCTGCGCGATCGACATGCTGGTGACCGTCAACTACAACGACGCCACCCAGACCGGCGCGATCGACAAGCTCCGCGCCAAGGGCATCACGGTCCGCACGTTCGACCTGTACAAGAGCGCGAACCCGATGCACAGCAAGTACATCCTGGTCGCCGGCAAGATCGGCAGCGTCACCAGCAAGTTCACCTGGACGGGCAGCGCCAACTTCACCTGGGGTTCCCTCCGCCAGGACGACGAGACCATCCTCCAGCTCAAGGTCATCGGCAAACTAGGCCCCTGGAAGATCCACGACGCCTACCGCTGCAACTTCTGGCGAGCCCAATCCCAGCTAACCGGCAAAAAATCCCCCTGCTGACCAACAAAGAGCGCCCGCCGCACCCAACACGTCCGGCGGCGCTCTTCGTGGACTTCATCACCCTGAAGGTGGTTCCTTCATCCAACCCGGGACGTCCTGGCCGGTAGCCGCATGGAACACGCGGCCGACTTCGTCGGGGTCCTGCTGATGACAGTCACGCAAGAGATCGACGATGACACCGACGATGCCTTGGGCGTACTCCGGAAGCTCCTGCGCGGCCACAAGCGCCTCCACCAAAAGCATGACCGCTTCGCCGAACCGAGCATCCTGCACGCACACGTATCCCATGACGGTAAGGCTCTGCACATAGTCGGGGAGGTAAGCGTCCCGGTTGAGATCGGCCAGCTCACGGCGCAGGTCGACGGCTTCCTGGGAGACCGTCAGTGCTTCGGCCCGCCGCCCGATCCCCG
>NZ_BAAGZI010000024.1:0-20931 GCF_054778695.1 Actinocorallia lasiicapitis | reverse complement strand
CCTGCAAGGTTGGGGAGGTAGGCGTCACGGCTGAGGCCAGCCAACTCACGGTAGAGGTCAACGGCTTCCTGGGAGACCATCAGTGCTTCGGCCCGCCGCCCGATCTCCGCCAACCGGGCCGCGTGGTTGTTCAACGACGTCGCGAGGTTGGGGAGGTAGGCGTCGCGGCTGAGATCGGCCAACTCACGATAGAGGTCAACGGCTTCCTGGGAGACCGGGACCGCTTCGGCCCGCCGCCCGATCTCCGCCAACAAGCCCGCGTGGTTGTTCAACGACGTCGCGAGGTCGGGGAGGTAGGCGTCGCGGCTGAGGCCAGCCAACTCACGGTAGAGGTTGCGGGCTTGGTGGCTGTGGTGAAGGGCTTGCTGACGGTTGCCGATGTGGATGAGGCGGATGGCGTGGGTGGCGTGCCAGTAGGCGTGGGTGGCGGGGTCTTTGGCGGTGGTGAGGTAGTGGTGGGTGAGGCGGGTGGTAATGGCGGCGTGGCCGGGGTCGAGGTCGATGTGCCGGTCCGGGAGGAGTCGCCGGATGGTGTTGAGGAGGTGGAGGTCGGTGTGGGGGAGGTCGGCCAGGGTGGTGAGTGCGGCGCCGTTGAGGGTGAGGGCGAGGTGGGGGTCGGTGGTGAGGACCTGGTTGAGGAGGTGCTGGAGGTGGGGCCAGCGTTCGGCGGCGTTGATGAGGGTGGTGAGGGTTCGGTTGGCCCATCGGGGCGGCTGATCGGTGTCGCCGGAGCTGGTGGCGGTGAGGAGATGCGGGCGGTGGATCTCCTCTGGAGGGCCGTCGGGGTCGGTGGTGAGGGTCTGTGTGGCCCAAAGGTCTCCGACGATCGCGTCCGTGTCGGTGGTCGGGTCGGGGTGGGGGAAGGTGAGGGCGATGAGGTCCTCACCAAGCCGGTCGGGGTAGAGGGGTTCGAGGCGCTGGTGGTCGGTGCGGGGGTAACACCGGTCGTGGTCGTCGAGCAGATGGTTGGTGTGGTCCGGGTCGGTGCTGAGGCCGACGCGGCGGAGCACGTCGCGGCAGTGGTGCAGCGGGAGCGGGCCGGTGAGGGTCGCGGTGAACACCAGGCGTTTCATCGTCGCCGGTGTGGTGCGCGTGGTGGCTTGCTCGCGGGGGTCGGTGGTGGTGAGGAGCTTGCGCCAGTGGTCGGCCTCGCGGTCGAGGAGATAGGCGGAGATCGCTGCGGGGTCGGTCGGTGGTGTCTGCCCGGACTGGTGGGCGTGGGCCGCGGCGAGCGCGGCCATGTGCACGGCCAGGACCTGTTCGAATCGGGGGTCGCTGTCCAGCCCGCTCGGCGGCTTGGTCTCGGGAACCTCCGCCCCTGGCATGAGGATCTGGTGGAACATCAGGTGGGCGGCGCGGTACTGCTCGCGGCGATCGATGTCTTGGCCCAGCGGCTGAAGCCCGCGCGCCTTGGCGGGGATTCGGTTGTTGCGCAGGGTGGACTCCAGGGAGGTCCACCATTCGCCTGCCGGCCGGGCCACCAGCAGTATCCGTGTTCGAACCGGCTGGTGCAGGAAGCCGTCGCGCAACAGGTCGTCGAGCAGGACACGCGGCCAGCGTTCGGCGTAGTCGACGATGACCAGTCGACCGTCCTGCCCTCCCCCGGTGGCGATGGTCTGGGTGGAGGGGATCGGCCGCAAGGGAGCGTCCAGGACGGTACGGGCCTGCCATACGTCCCACCGCTTCGCCTGGGCGGTGCGTGCCGCCACAGTGGCCAGGCGGGTTTTGCCCTGGCCGCCCGGTCCGTGAAGCAGCAGGACCGACATGCGGTCGTCGCTGTTCAGCCACGTGTCCAGGGCTTGGAGATCATCTTTCCGGCCGACGAAGTCGATCGTCTCGTAGCGGGCGTTCAGCAGATGGCTCGGCGAGACCAGAGCGTCCGGGATCCGCTCAGGGAGCACCTCCAGTTCCTCCAGCCGGTAACCCGGACCGGAACCGAGGAAGGCGTTCATCTTCAGGTCGCCACCGACGTTCAGGCCAACGGCGGTCATCTGGACGGCAGGGGGTTCCTCAAACCGTTTACCAAACGGCCAGCGACCCCTGGGCCGGGAATCAGCCATTCTGGGTGAAGTCGCCGGTCACCCGGTTGCGCGAGGCATCCTGAATCGAGCCCTCGCCGGCTGACTGGGAGAGCGACCCGCCCACCTCATTGTCAGAGGCGTCCAGTTCGGCGACTCCACCAGCGGTCATCGTGAGCGACCCGCCCACGATATTGCCCGTGGCCCGCAGCCGACTCCTCCCGCCCGCCGAGGCGGTGACCGGCAGCAAGTACTGCACGAGCACTCCCACGAGGATCAGCGTGATCCCCGATACCCACCACACCACCGCACGATGCTCGGTGAGAAGCCCCGTCGCTACGTTCACCGCGACGGCGACAACGACGGTCCCCACCGCACCCGCCAACCTCTGCGTCACCGGACCCACCCGACGCACCCTCCGACACAACTGCACGGATCCCCGAGAAAACCCAGTATCCCCACCAAGGGTCCCCACCGCCAACAGATCGACCAGAAGCGCCGCCGTACCCGATGCGTACGGCGGCGCTCCCTTCTTCCCACCTACCGCTTGACGCCCCGCGCCAGCCGCGCGAACTGCCCCGCGCTCAACCGCAGATACCCGTCCTCAGGATTCTTCGAATCGCGCACGGCCACCCCGAACGGCGCAGCCGACAGCTCTACGCATACCTGGTCATCCGCCGTGCCGCTGTGGCTGCTTTTGCGCCACTTCGGCATGAACCGAGCCACCTCTACGCATACCGGGTCGTCTTCGGTGCCGCTGTAGCTGCTCTTGCGCCACTCAAGGTTCACTTGTAAGCCTCCAACTTGCTCTCGATGAGGCGGCGAGATTCCGGAGTCGGTTGCGCGAGATGACCGATGCTCTCGAAGTCGAGCATGGCTTTGCGTGCTTCCGCGGGGGTTTGAACCAATCGACCGCCGCCATAGGCGCCAGCATAGGACACCGCTTCCCCATCGGTACTGATCACCCGAAAGGGGCCGCCGAGTCCCGCATGGACCCCAGCGGTCTTGGTCAGAACGCGAACCGAGACGCCTCTGCGCGTGTCGAGGTCGAGGAGATAGCGAAGCTGCTCACGCATCACCTCGGCACCGCCATAGGGATACTCGAGCGCCGCTTCCTCCAGCAGCAGCCAGAGGTTCGGCGGCTCCGAGCGCTCGACCAGCGCCTGCTGCCGTGCCTGCCGAACGGCGATCTCCGCCGCGACGTCGTCGAATTCATCCGCGAGAAGCGCGCCCATGTATTCCGCCGTCTGAAAGGGCAGCGGGATGATCATCTGGCTGTAGATCCGGATGATCGTGGCCCTTGCCTCATACATCGAGTACTGCTTGAACCACTCGGGGTTGTGACTTGTCTGCGCGTGGTGGAGCAGGAGTTGGAGGAGGTTGCCGGTCTTGTAGGTGAGGTCGAGTTTGGCGGCCTGGTCCATGTCGATGCGGCGCTTGCCCGATTCCTGGTTGGAAACAGTGGAGCGCTGGCAGCCGATGAGCTGCCCGACCTGGGTGAGGCTCAGACCGTTCAGCTCCCGCAGGTAGCGCAGCTGAAAGGCCAGCCAATGCCACATCGACAGGTACGGATCGAGGGGGTCGCGGACGAGGGTGGGCACGTGCACTCCTCACGAAGTGTTGGCCATGCAGTTGTAAACAGTCCCGCATTACCGGGAACTGCGACGCTCAGGTCATACATCCGCATCTGTCACTGGAGGGTGACGGTGAGCATCATGACCATGGGCGACCTCAACATGAACGTCCTGGCTTCACCAGCCGCCGCAGGCATGATCCGCACTCTGATGCGCGGCCGTATCGCCGCGTGGAATCTCAGCCAGAGGGAGGACGATCTGCTCTTGGTGGCGTCAGAACTCCTGACCAACGCCTGCGAGGCATGTCCGGGCGCGCAGCTGAGAATGCGTTTCGGGCGTAACACGACCGGAGCCATCATCGCAGTCTGGGACCCCTCTCCGGAAGTCCCCAAACTACAACAAACCACCTCTCTGACCTGCGAAGACATCGACATTTCCCCCCAAACCTGGGACAACGGCGGCGGCTGGGGCCTCCACATCACCCAGGCCCTCTCCGCCGACTGCGGCTTCACCCCCACCACCCCCGGCAAATGGGTCTGGGCCCGCTTCACCCCGTGAAGCGAGCCCGGACCGTCCCTCGGCGCGCGTCAGACGCATTCGCCGGCGGCGCGGCGGCGGTCGATCCATTCGGCGAACATCTTCGAGCCGCGCGTCGGGTCGGAAGACCAGACGTCGGTCATCTCGCCCCAGTAGCCGTAGGTGTTGGCGTTCGCCCAGCCGGTGAAGTGGACGTCGTTCAGGGCGGTGCCGGCGGCGAAGTAGCGCGGGTCGTCCTGGACCGAGCGGGCCGTGAAGGTCGCCGGGGTCGTCTTGTTCGTGTCGGTCTTGGCGTAGTACTTCTTGCCGACGCCCTCGCGGAGCTTGCGGACGATGTTGGAGTTCGGCGACCAGAAGATCACGTTGGTGAAGCCGTTCTCCTGCATGGACCGCGACATCTGGTACATCGCCCCGTTGAACGGGTCATCGTCGTTGATCGCGAGATCGGTCTCGGTCTTCACCTCGACCAGCGCGTACAGGCCCTCGGCCTTCACCTTGTTCAGCCACCAGTAGAAGCTCAGGATGCCCTGCCCGGCGTAGCGGCCCTGGCCGTACTTCTGGTCCTTGATGTCGGTCCAGGTGCTGTTGGCGATCGACGTCGAACTGCTGTCGTAGATCCCGCCTCCGGGCTTGGTCATCGAGTTGCGGGTGATGTTGTGCCACATCACGGCGACCGTCGAGCTGGCGGTGAACCGCAGGTCGCCTTCGACGCCCGCGGAACGCTGCGCCTTGGCGTCGGCGATGGCCTGGTTGTTGTTGACCCACTCGTAGGCGTCGGCGTTGCCGTGCCCGAAGACGAGCGGGCAGGGCACGCCGGGCTTGGCGACGGCCGAGGTCTGGGGTAGGACAGCGAGGGCCGCGCCGGTCAGGGTGAGGGCCAGGGCGGAGCGGAAAGCCAGGGGACGCATGGGTCTTCCTCTATTCCAGGAGATCGAGTGCGGGAGCCGTCAGAGCTTCGCCACAATGGGCGATGCGCCAGCCGGCGGGGAAATGGTCGGTGAGGGAGCACGCCAGAAGGCGAAGTGCTCCCGATTTCGCGGCGGGGAAACTCTCCGCACGGATGAACAGGACCAGGCAGAGCCCTTCCGGGTCGCCGCGGACCCGGGCGTGCTGGAGGTCGACACCGGCTTGTGCGCGCAGAAGATGCCGCTTGACCTGGGCAGGTTCAGGAGCCGGGTGGGGGCCGGTGAGCCTCGCGGCGATCAGGTGCACGTCAGCCCCAGATGTTCCCCGCGGAGGCGCTCAGCGGGGAGGCGACGACGAATGCGGCGGCGGCGAGGACAATGGCGAAAACACGCTTCATGGATTTCTCCGGGAGTCTGAGTAAGGACGTCCGGTGTTCTTCCGGCCGTCCTCGATGCCCTCATCCTCTGGCGGCGCGGGAGAGCGCGGAAGGCTCCGGCGGGCTCCGCAAGCGGCCCGGCCTAATCAGGCAGGGGGTGGCGCGGCCCGATTCCTCCGCCAGATTCATTGCCCCGGAAGCCGCCAAGGCGGGACAATTCGCTCGCTTGTGACGTACTTGCCGTTGGGGGCTTGGCTTGGACATTCGGGGACTGAGCGCGCTGGCCGAACGCGTCCACGGACTGCTGACGGCCCGGCACGACCTGGACGTCGACGGCGTGGCCGCGGAGCTCGGTGTCAGCCCCGACCAGGTCAGGGAGGCCCTCGACGAGCTCGCCGATCTCGCCCTGCTCAAACCGTCCTGGCAGTCGCCCGGCGGGCTGCGGCCCGTCGACCCCGAGGCCGGGCTCCGCGCCCTCCAGCAGCACCAGGCCGAACTCTTCCAACGCCAGCGCGAGCTGGCGCGCTCCCAGGCCTCACTGACCCAGCTGCTCGCCGGTTATGCCGCGCTCCGCCCCGGCCACTCCCCCGACGGCGGCGACCGGATCGTCGGCCTCGACGCCATCGCCGCCCGAATCGAGGCGCTGGCCTCCTCCGCCACCGAGGAGGTGGCCTCGCTCATGCCGGGCGGCCCGCAACTGCCCGCGATGATCGAGGCGGCCAAACCCCTCGACCGCGCCGTGCGGGACCGCGGCGTCCGCATCCGCACCCTCGCCCTGGACCGGATCCGCCAGGACGTCCCGACCCTCGGCTACGCCCAGTGGCTCTGCTCGATCGGCGCGGAAGTCCGCACCCTGCCGACCCTGCCCGTCCGGATGCTCGTCTACGACCGCAGGACCGCGCTGGTCCCCCTCGACCCCGACGACACCCGCGCGGGCGTCGTCCAGCTCTCGGGGCCGGGCCCGCTGGCCGTCGTCCTCGCCCTGTTCGACCAGCTCTGGGAGTCGGGCACCCCGGTCACCGAAGCGCCCGCCCGCGACGAGGACGGCCTGTCGCCCCAGGAGCGCCGCCTGCTCCGGCTGCTCGCCGACGGCCTCACCGACGAGGGCGCGGGCCGCCATCTGGGCCTGGCCCCGCGCACCATCCGCCGGATCATGGCCGATCTGATGGCACGCCTCGGCGCCCGCAGCCGCTTCGAGGCCGGTCTCCTGGCCGCGAAGCGCGGCTGGCTCTAAGCCGCTGGACCGTGAAGGCGTCTCAGAGTTTGAAGACCTTGTCTACGACGCGGGCGGCGGCCTTGCCGTCGTCCAGGGCGCAGAAGCGGTCGTAGAAGGTGTCGTAGGCGGCGGCGTACTTGTCGTTGAGGGACGGGAGATCGCGGATCGCGGCGATCAGATCCGCGGACGTCTCGACGAGGGGGCCCGGGGATTCCTTCTCGAAGTCGAAGTAGAAGCCGCGGAGCTTGTCGCGATAGTGCGCCAGATCATAGGTGTAGAAGATCATCGGTCGGCGGAGGTTCGCGTAGTCGAACATGACCGACGAATAGTCGCTGACCAGGACGTCGGCGGCCAAGTACAGCTCCGCGATGTCCGGGTAGGCGCCGGCGTCGAACACCGACGGGTGGTCGGGCGCGCCGTCCACGACGTTCGGGTGCAGCCGCGCCACCAGCACATGGTCGTCGCCGAGCTCCTCGGCGAACTGGTCGAGATCGATCCGCCAGTCGGCCTTGTAGCGGCCGCGCCCGTAGAACTGGTCGTCGCGCCAGGTCGGCGCGTACAGCACGATCTTCTTGCCGTCGGGGATGCCCAGCCTCGCCCTGACGTCGGCGGCGATCTCGGCGGCGTCCGGCGCGTACAAGACGTCGTTGCGGGGATACCCCGCCTCGATGATCTCGCCCTCGAACTTGAACGCCCGCTTCAGGATCTTGGTGCTGAACTTGTTCGGCGACACCAGATGGGTCCACTCGGGCAGCCGCGGCTCGCGTTCGGCCGTCGCCATGGCCTTCTGCATCCCGGGCGCGTACGCGAAGTGCACTTCCTTGACGTCCCGGCCGATCTTCTTCAGCGGGGTGCCGTGCCAGGTCTGCAGGACGGTCTGGTCGGGGTGCCGGTGGAACCAGTCGCCGATCCGGTGGTTGGTGACGATGTACCGGGACGACGCGACCGCCTCATGCCACTCCCTGCCGTTCAACCGGACGGCCTTCGCGGACGGCGGCAGCGCCACCTGGCCGTCGCCGACGACCCACAGGTGCTCCAGCGGCGCGCCGCGCCGCACCAGCTCCTCGTGGATGGCGCGCGTGGAGTCGGAGTACTGGCGGCCGTTGAAGCACGAGTACAGGACGGTGTCGCGCAGCCCCTGCTCCTTGACGCGGGCGCGGGCCTCCTGCCGCAGCTTGGTGCCGCCGCCCTGCTCCTCGGCCGTGAGGTCGGAGCCGACCTCCACGACGAGCCGCGAACCGACGTTGTCCATCGTGTAGGCGCGCAGGTTCACCTCCGCCGAGCTCGGCAGCGCCACCCCCGGCGCGGTCTCGACGGCCAGCGCCCGGCCGCCCGGCGCGCGGAACAGCAGATCCCATTTGCCCTGCCGGAGCGGAAGATCGCCCGCGAGGGTCGGCATCGACGCCAGCGGAATCGACGCCGCGCCGTCGACCAGCGGGAACGCGTACTCCAGTTTCCGGCCCTTGCTGCGCAGCACGATCTCGCCGAGCGGTTCGACGGGGTGCGCGCCGGTCAGGGTCAGCAGGCCGTCGGCGGCGATCGCGGCCGCCTCCACCTGGAACCGGACGCTCCGCAGGCTGACCTGCAGGTATCCGGCGGAGCCGCGCTCGGCCCGCACATCCTGGACGCCGACGAGCTGCTGCCTGGTCGGCACGTCCTCGGCCAGCACCAGCGGCTTGCCGTCGAGGCGCAGCTTCCACACGACGGTGTCGTCGACCCGGTCCTCGGGCAGCCGCACCACGGGCAGGTCGGCGAGTGAGAACCGGGCGGTGAACCCGTCACCGGCCCGCTCCATGGGCACCGCGAGCTCCTGGTCGGCGCGGACCAGGGTGAGGGCGCCCGCCTGCGGGGCGGTGATGCCGACGGTCAGCTCGGGACCGTCCCAGCTCAGCGCGGACACCACCGAGGAGACCTTCTCGACCCTGATCCGGAGGCTGCGCTCCACGATCTCCGGGACGATCCGCACATCATCGGTCACATAGGCGTACGGCGGGTTCGCCCCGGACCCCGACGAGCCCTTGCCGACCGGGCCGTGCCGGAACACCCCGGCGTTGAACACGCCGAGGTCGATCTCCCAGACACCGTCCTTCCAGTCGCCGAACCCCTTGAGCCGTTTGGGGTTGAGGCTGAACTCGAACCCCGTCCACGCCTTCTTGCGGAGCGTCTGCCGGGTGCGGACGGGGATCCGGCGCGCGCCGCTGCGCAGCACCACGCCCTTCACCGAAGTCCAGCGGCGGCGCATGCTGACCGACGTGATGTAGGCGTCGCCGGTGACGACCAGCCGGCCGTCCTTCCACTCGACGGTGTGGGCGCGGGTGCGGAGCTTGACCTCGTCGCGCGCCAGGTAGACCGTCTCGGGGACGGCCAGCTTGTCGTCCTTCCAGTACGGGTAGACCACATACCGGCGGATCGGGTTGCGGACGATCGACGGGCTGCTCTTGCCCCGCTCGTACCTGACCACCTTGACCAGCTCGGTGATCAGCCGGCGGGACGCCAGATGCCATTTGAGCCGCGACAGCGCGGGCAGCCGCCCGAAGATCTTCTGGTCGGTCTTGTCGAAGTAGGACGCGGCCTGCTCGACGATCTGGATCCGCTCGTCCGGTTCGGCGTCGGGCAGGGCGTCGAGGTAGGAGCGGGCCTCACGGTCCAGGACGGTCAGTTCGAACCTGCGGCGGTCGACGGGACGCCAGCGGCCCTCCATGGCGTCCAGGGCGAACGCGATGGCCTCGAACCCGTCGGCGACGTCCTGGGCCTGGGTGGAGGCGGGCGGCTGGGTGGTGTCGTTGCGCCGGTAGACGACGAACTCGGAGATCAGGTCGACGGACTTGGCGAGGAAGTGGGCCGGGATCGCGACGGCCAGTTCCTCGAAGCGGGAGCCGTCGGGGAAGGACAGCCCTGAGGCGTCCCAGAACGACCGGCGGAACAGCTTGTTCGCGACAAAGCGGTCATGGAACAGGTGCCGGTTCTTGCGAATATGGGTGCCCGAAACCGAGGTCGCGAACGCCTCCCGGTGGATCCAGGACCGCCAGATCCCGCCGCTCTCGGTGATCGTCGCCACATTGCCGGCCGCCAGGTCGGAGCCCGAAGCGGTGATCGCCGCATGGAGCTGGGCGAGGGCGCGGGCGGGCACCCTGTCGCCGTCCTCGACGAAGAACAGGAACTCGCCCTCGGCCTGCGCGACCCCCAGATTGCGGGCCGCTCCCCTGCTCAGCGCGCCGCCCTTGACCAGCCGGAACCTGCCGTCGGGCAGCTTGACCGAAGTGCCCGTGGCGTCGTCGACCACCAGGATCTCGAGGTCGCGGTAGGTCTGACCGGCCAGCGACTCCAGGCTCTCCGCCAGCAGGGCACCGGCCCCGTGGGTGAGTACGACGACACTGATCATTGAGGCGGCTCGCAGGATAGTCGAGGCAAATTCACCAGAGTTTAAGGCAGGACACTGCCCCGCACGCCGAGATTCTTCTTCGCGTAGAGCCGAACACCCGCCGCGGAGACCCCGGCCGTGGCACCGCGGAACAGGGTGAAGGAGCCTTCGCCCGGCGCGGCCGCGACGATCTCGTCCTTGCCGTCGCCGGTGAAGTCGAACGCCTGGAGCTCCGAGCCGAACAGATCGTTCTTGTACGCGCCGCCGGGAACCCCGCCGGTGTTCTGGGTGAAGGTCTTCGAGCCCGCGCCGGTCAGGCCGATCTTGGCGCCGTACAGGACGGTGAAGGCGCCGGCGTCGCGGGCCGCGCCCAGGTCCTCGCCCGGCGCGCCGACGATCACATCGCCGAAGCCGTCGCCGTTGACGTCGCCGGAGGCCAGGCCGCCGCCGAAGTTGTCGCCGTCGAACCGTCCCGGACGCCCCGGGTTGCCGTCGCCGGGGACTTCGGGGGTCTGCTGGTCGATCGTGAACGGCGCGCCGAGCCCCTTCGGCTCGCCCGGCAGCACCTGGATCGCGCCTTCGCCGGGGCCGTTCTCGCCCCAGGGCGCCTGGGTGATCAGCTCTTCGGTGCCGTCGCCGTTGACGTCGACGGCCGTGCCGACGGTTCCGGCGCGCTGGCCGATCGCCTTGGCCGCGCCGAGCCCGTTCTTGCCGCCGAGAGCGAGCCGGATCGGCAGCGACGACGTCCAGGCGCTGCCCGCGACAGTGCCCTGGCCGAGCAGCGCCAGATCGGTCGCGCCGTCGCCGGTGAAGTCGCCCGCGACGGGGAACAGCTCGTCCCGCGCCCGGCCGATCTTGACCAGCCTGCCCTTGGTGTTGCCCTTCCCGACCCCCAGGACGATCTTGTAGGCGTTGTGCTTGGCCGTGACCAGATCGGCCTTGCCGTCACCGTTGAAGTCGCCCACGGCCACCCGGGAGCCGCCGCCGAGCCACGCCGACCGCAGCCCGAGCCCCTTCTTGGAGCCGTACAGCACGGCCGTGCCGCCCGACGAGCCGACCGCCAGATCGCCGTAACCGTCGCGGTCGAAGTCGGCGAGCCCCAGCGAACTGCCGAAATCGTGGTTCTTGCCGACACCGCCGGGCACGCCCTTGCTCGCCTGAGTGATCAACTGGCGCTTGCCGACCCCGAGGTAGACCACGGACACCGCGCCCGCCCTGGCCTTTTTGGCGATCTTGGTGCCGGGCGCGCCGACCACGAAGTCGACCTTCCCGTCGCCGTTGAAGTCGCCGGGCTCGGCCGGGGCCTTGCGCACCTGCGCCTCGCCCGGCTCGACCGCGGCGGACACCGGCGCGGCCGGCGCGACGGCCAGGATCAGGGCGGAGGCGACGGCGAGTCGCGGGAAAGCGGCTTGCGGGGACATGGCACGTCTCACGTACGGACCTTCTGACGGTGCGGCGGGAGCAGGGGGACGAGAAGAATGATGATCGCAATAATGCCGAGTCCTGCCGACACCCACCAGTTGTTGAACGAATACCGGAGGGAAATCAGGACCGGCGCGTACGGGACGGGCCCGTCCAGCGCCACTCCCGGCAGGTAGCCGAGCGAGCCTATCGCCAGCCTGAGCTGCATCAGGCCGTCGATCGCGGTGGGCGCCATCAGGGCGAGGAGCGGGAAGAACAGCGGGTCGTACCAGGGGTGCTGGACCGGCGAGGTGATCAGCAGGGCCGCGCCGAGCACGAACCCGACGCGGGCGGCGCTCTGCCCGGCGTCGCCGCCCGGCGCCAGCCGCCACAGCAGGACGGCCGCGGGCAGCCCGGCCGTCAGATAGCCCCAGGTGGCCTGGTCGGTGTTGGTGAGCGCGATCCCCCATTCGGGGAAGTAGCGCCACGGGTTGGTGGCGGCGACGTCCGCCGACTTGGCCAGCAGGCTGTCGAACGACTGCGGCCCGGCCAGCAGATAGGAGCCGAGGCCGGTCGCCAGCACCCCGCCGAGCAGCGCGAACAGGGTGGCGAGCTCGCGGCGGCACGCCCAGGCCAGGCCCAGCCCGGCCAGCACGAATGGCGCCTTCACCCCGCCCGCGACCCCGATCAGCGCGCCCGCGGCCAGCCCGGCGGCCCAGCGCGGCCCGGGGACGAGCTTGAGCGCGGCGAACCCGGCGACCATGAAGAACGCCCCGTAGACGTCCAGATGGGCGCCGGCGACGCACGCCCAGAGCATCAGCGGGTTGCAGGTCCAGAGCAGATGCGCGCGGACCCGGTCGGCGGCGATCCGGTCGAGCAGCAGGGCCGTCCCGGCGAACGCGGCACCGGCCGTCAGCTTCACCAGGACGACGATCTTGAACATGGACGGCCCGGCGAGCGCCGCGAACCCGGTGAACAGCCAGTTCGCGATCGGCCCGTAGACCGAGGGGGTCTCCCGCCACGACAGCGGCGAGAACGCGCCGACGGGATCACCCGCGTCGATCAGGAGCTGCGGCCAGCTCCGGTACGGGTCGTGGCCGAGGAAGCCGAGCCTGCCGTACAGGGCGTAGCTCTTGGCGTCGGTGGAGCCGCCGACGGGCAGCAGCGCGAACAGCAGGGTCGCGCCGAGCCCCGCCCAGAGCAGGGCGCGGGCCGAAGGACGCCAGCCGCGCCGCAGCGCGAACAGCCCGAGGCAGACCCCGAACGCGCCGAGCGCGGTCATCGAGAACGTCAGGACGACGATCTCCAGCGGTCCCGGCGGCCGGTGCAGGGACCAGCCGCCGCCGATGTCGGGGACCGTGTTCGACGTGCCGAGCGCGCAGGAGTAGAGCCCGAGGCCGATGGCGCCGAAGATCAGACAGAGGGCGGCATAACCGGCCGAACGGGGGGATGGGCTCATGACGCCCGTAAGGATATAAGTCCTGCAAGGGCATGAGGCAGAGCAGCCGGACGCCGTTGTTCTCCGACCTCGCCACGACCGCGTAGCCGGGCAGCGCCTTGCGGCGGACCACCGGGCTGTCCCAGCGGGCCATCACACAGCGGGCGTCGTAGGCGGCGAGCAGTTCCAGCCGCCGCTCCGGAGTGGTGGGGGCGGCGAAGAACTCGTCGCGGTCCGCGCGGCGCTTCGCCTCGTCGACCCACGGATAAGGCCAGGCGGGGACCACCGTGAACGCCCCCGCCCCGTTGACGAGCCGTCCCGGCCAGTTCTCCTGGACCATCACCCGCTCCCCCGGCAGCAGCGGCGCGAGCAGCGGGGCGTACCGGGTGTCGGCGTCGCGGACCCCCCAGTCGGCGAGGGTCTGCGGCGTCGTCTCGCCCCACCAGGCGCGCAGCAGCCCGCCGCGCTCCCCGTAGATCCCGGCGCCGAGCGCGGCGAGCGTCAGCACGACCGCCGCGACCCTGGCGACGCTCCAGCGCACGGCCGTCCCGAGATAGGACGCGAGCGCCAGATGCAGCGGGAGCACCGCGACGGGCAGCACCCGGGCCAGGGAGTACTGGCCGAAGGCCGCGCCCAGCCCGACCACCGTCACCGCGAGCCCGAACAGGACCAGCAGTTCGCGGCCGAAGGGGCGGCGGCGCGCGCCCGTCAGCAGGGCGGGCAGCCCGGCCAGCGCCAGCCCGTAGTGGAAGATCCCGAAGTTCCGGCCGACGTCGAGGATCAGCTCCTTGTGGATCTCCGAAAGATCACTCGCGCCGCCGAAGAGCTGGAACACGTCCGACCAGGGCCACGCCAGCAGCAGCGCCAGCACGGCCGCGCCCGCCGCGTACTGGCCCCACGGCCGCAGCCGCGCCGGCTCGGCCAGCACGAACGCCAGCAGCCCGAGGCAGGTGTTGAGCGCCGTGAACGGGTGGACCAGCACGACCAGCGCCAGCACCGGGGCCAGCCACACCCACTGCCGCCGCAGGTACAGATCCCAGGCGAGCAGCATCAGCGCGGCCGCGAACATGCTCGGATAGGCGAGGGTCCACGACAGCGAGTACAGGCCGAGGAAGCCGCTCCAGTCCCGCGGGTTCGTGCCCCACAGGAACAGCGTGAACACGATCGCCAGCCCGGCCGTCCAGGGGCCGCCGAGCCTGCGGTTGCGGCAGAACACCGTGACCATCACGGTCCAGAACACGACGTTGACCAGGCCCGCCCACTCCAGGACGGTCTGCGGCGCGGCCTTCAGCCAGCGCGCGATCCAGGCCAGCACCGCCATGTAAGGCGAGTAGTAGGGGCTGCCGTCCGCGGCGCCGACCAGCGGATCCTTCGGATCCCACGGGTGCCTGCTGAACTCCCCGACCGTGGCCAGATGCAACCGCATGTCCCCGGCCCACACATGATTGATCGTGACGAGGAAGGCCCAGACCACGACGAGGCCCGGCACGATCAGACTCCGCCAGTTGATCGTCACGTGACGGAGGGTAGCAGCGGCCCCAGCCGCTTCCTGATCCGTCCCGCCAGCCCGCGACGCGAGATCCGCACCGCCAACCTGCCCTTACTGGTCTCATACGGCACCGCGATCCGGCCGAAGGAGGCCATTCCGGCCGTGACGTGCCCCGGCCGGAGCGCCCCCCGCAGCACGGTGTCGCCCGCGACGACCTCGAACCCGAGCCGCCAGATCCCGGTCTCCCACTCCCTGACGGGCAGTTCGGCGCGCCAGCGGCCGCCGTCGCGGCGGGCGGGCGCGAAATGGGCGGCGCCGTCCTCGCCGCGGAGCCGGGCGACGATCCGGACCGTCGCGGGCCCGGACACCGGCAGCAGCGCGGCGACCTCCACCACGCCCTTGCGCGGCACGGACGCCTCGGCCTCGAACGTCTCGGGAAGATCGCTGCCGCTGCCCACCGAGAGGGTCAGATTCTCGTAGAAGCGCGTGAAATACGGGCTGATCGACGGTTTGCCCGCCCCCTGGACGGGCGCCAGCCGCAGCCCAGGCCCGCCGACACAGCCCTTGCCGAGCCTGCCGTGCACGGGCACCTCGCCCAGCGAGCTGACCACGGCGACGTCCCAGCGGCCCTTGGTCAGCGGCAGCTCCGCGAGATCCAGCTCGATCGAGAACCGGGGTCCCGGGCCGAGCGGCAGGACGTGGCGGGGCTCCGCGCCGTCCCGCCGGTACAGGGCCAGCGAAAGATCACCGATCTGGGCTCCGGCCAGCTCGGCGGTGCCCGCCAGACGCAGCCCGCGGTCGGTCCAGGTGAACTCCGACAGCTCCGTCCGGAACGGGAGATGGCCGGTGACGTCGAAGCAGACGTCGGGCAGGGTGCCGAAACCGGGCGTGAGCTCCAGGATCCGGCCGTCGACGGCGCGGAGCGCGGGCACGGCGCCCGACTCCCGGTACCGGATGATCTCCTCCAGGAGCGCGCGGTCGCCGTGTCTGAGCGCCGCCACGAGCTGCCGGAAGACGGGCCTGCTCTCGGCGAACAGCCCTTCGGTGAGATGGGAGTCGATCAACCGGAGGGCCGCGGACTCACGGAAACGGCGGGCCTCGTCGTCGAGTTTCAGGTAGTCGGCGCCGAACCGCGGCAGGATCTCCTCGCGGAAGTTGCGCCGCAGCATCCGGTCGCGCACGGGCCCCGGCTCGGTGTGCGCCTCGACCAGCCGCATCACCCGGTCGATCACCGGGAAGAACTGGGGGTCGGGCGCGCCGCCGAGCTGCAGGACGCTGCTGCCGTCCTCCCGTTCGACCCAGTAGTAGTAGTCGTGGTCGGCGAGCACGGTCACCCCGCGCGCCCGGAAGTAGGCGAGCGCCGTGAACTCCTGGTCCTCGTGGGACAGCAGCCCCTCGACGAACCGGAGATCCTTGATCAGGTCCCGCCGGAACAGCTTCAGCGGCGCGAGGCTCGCATAAAGATCGGGGACGTCGTTCTCGATCGTGGTGACGGGCACCGTCCGCTGGAACAGCCGGACCGGGACCTTCCGCCCCACCCCGACATACCGTCCGACGACGATCTCGGTGTCGTTCTCGCGGGCCGCGCCGACCATCCGCTCCAGCGCCCGCAGATCCAGCCAGTCGTCGGCGTCGAGGAAGAAGACGAACTCGCCGCGCGCCCGCTCCAGGGCGGCGTTCCTGGGCGCGCCGGGGCCGCCGGAGTTCCACTGGTGGATCACCACCACGCGGGGATCTTCGAGGGCGTCGAGCAGCTCGCCCGTCCCGTCGTCTGACCCGTCGTCCACGACGATCAGCTCAAGATCGGCAAGGCTCTGGTCGAGGACCGACGCCACGCAGCGCAAGATCGTCGACCGGCAGTTGTACACCGGGACGATCACGCTGACGACGGGTTCTGGCACGGGGAGCTTTCCTGTCAACTGGGAGCGTATGCACGATACAACCTGCTCGCACGAACCGGTCCGTCACGCACATTCCCACCTTTTCTTATAAACGTCCGGCAAGGCTCCGACGTTGTCCCGACCCGCCGTACGGCCCGGCGGACGGGAGTTGGCGGGGCCGTCGCCCGACGTTCATCTGGGTGCATGGGACGGGCCATGTGAGGTCCCTAGGTTTTGAGGCCTCTGCCCGACACGAGTGAAGGAAATCGAGTGCGAGCGGTCTGTGTGATTCCCGCCAGAGGGGGTTCCAAAGGGGTTCCCGGCAAGAATCTGGCGCGAGTCGGAGGGCTGCCGCTGGTGGCGCGGGCCGTGCGGGCGGCGCTGCCGGCGGTGGACGAGGTCGTGGTGTCGACGGACGATCCGGAGATCGCGGCCGTGGCGCGGTCCGCGGGGGCGCGCGTCGTGGTCAGGCCGGACTCGCTCAGCGGCGACACCGCCACCTCCGAATCGGCGCTGCTGCACGCCCTGTCCGAGCTCGAGACCGAACCCGAGATCACCGTGTTCGTGCAGTGCACGTCGCCGTTCATCTCCTCCGACGATCTGCGTGAAGCCGTCCGCCGGGTCGCCGACGACGAGGCCGACGTGGTCTTCGCCGCCCTCGAATCGCACGAGTTCCAGTGGGCGCACGCCGACGGCCAGGTGTTCGGCGTCGGCCACAGCGCCGCGTTCCGGCCGCGCCGCCAGGACCGCGCCCCCCACTACCGGGAGACCGGCGCGTTCTACGTGATGCGCACCGAAGGGCTGATCGAGCACGGCCACCGGTTCTTCGGCCGGATCGCCGTCCAGCCCGTCCCGGCGCTGCACGCGACCGAGGTCGACACCCCCGAGGAGCTCGACCTGGTGCGGGCGATCGCCCGGCTCGTCGACGCCCCCGAACCCCTCGACGTGGACGCGCTCGTCACCGACTTCGACGGAGTCCACACCGACGACCACGCCCACCTCGGCCAGGACGGCGCCGAATCGGTGACCGTCTCCCGCGAGGACGGCATGGGGATCTCCCTGCTGAAGAAGGCCGGAGTGCCCGTCCTCATCCTGTCCACCGAGGTCAACCCGGTGGTCAGGGCGCGCGCCGACAAGCTCGGCGTCCCCGTCCTGCACGGGATCGCCGACAAGGCGGCCGTGCTGGAGAAATGGCTCCACGACGCCGGGTGGGATCCCGCCCGCGTCGCCTACGTCGGCAACGACGTCAACGATCTCGGCTGCCTGAACCTCGTCGGGTGGCCGATCGCGGTGCCGCAAGCGCACCCCCAAGTCCTCGCCGCCGCACGGATCGTGCTGACCCGCCCCGGCGGGTCGGGAGCGGTCCGCGAGGTGTGCGAACTCATCCTGCAGAGCAAAGAAGGTTAGATATGTCCTCCGTAGTCCCCATCGGCGACCTCAAGGTCGGCCAGGACCAGCCGGTCTACGTCATCGGCGAGATCGGCATCAACCACAACGGCGACCTCAAGATCGCCCGCCAGCTCATCGACGTCGCCGCCAACGCCGGCTGCGACGCGGTCAAGTTCCAGAAGCGCACCCCCGAGATCTGCGTGCCGCTCGACCAGCAGTCGAAGATCCGCTCCACCCCGTGGGGCGAGATGACCTACCTGGAGTACAAGCACCGGGTCGAGTTCGGCAAGGACGAGTACGCCGAGATCGGCAAGTACTGCACCGAACGCGGCCTCCAGTGGTTCGCCTCCCCCTGGGACGTCCCCTCGGTCGACTTCCTCGAGGAGTTCGACGTCGTGACCCACAAGGTCGCGTCCGCGTCGATCACCGACAAGGAACTGCTGCGCGCCCTCGCCAAGACCGGCAAGCCGATCATCCTGTCGACCGGCATGTCGGAGATCGAGGAGATCGACGAGGCCGTCGAGATCCTCGGCACCGGCAACCTGGTGATCCTCCACGCGACCAGCACCTACCCGCTGCCCGCCGAAGAGGCCAACCTGCGCACCATCGCCACGCTCCAGAACCGGTACGGCGTGCCCGTCGGCTACTCCGGCCACGAGCGCGGCCTGCAGATCTCGCTGGCCGCCGTGACGCTCGGCGCGTGCGCCGTCGAACGGCACATCACGTTGGACCGCACCATGTGGGGGTCCGACCACGCCGCGTCCCTCGAGCCGGCCGGCCTCCAGCACCTCGTCCGCGACATCCGGGTGATCGAGTCGGCGCTCGGCGACGGCGTCAAGCGCGTCTTCCCCGGTGAGGCCGAGCCCCGCGAGCGCCTGCGCCGGACCACCGCGTGACGGATCTGTCCGTCATCGTCCCCATGCGGGACGTCCAGTCCTACGTCGGCGACATGCTGCTGTCGCTGGCCCACAACGCAAGGCCCGGCATCGAGTTCCTCTGCGTCGACGACGGATCACGGGACCAGACCCCGCAGATCCTCGCCGACGCGGAGGTCCCCGGGCTGACCGTGCTCACCAACCCCACCGCGCGGGGCCTGTCCGGCGCCCGCAACGTGGGGCTGGACGCCGCCAAGGGCCGTCACGTCACGTTCCTCGACGGCGACGACTGGGTGGCGCCCGGCTACTTCGCCCAGCTCGTCCAGGCCATGGACGGGCTGGGAGCCGACTTCATCCGGGTCGACCACACCCAGGTGCACGGCCGCCGCCACGTGCTGCACCGGGCCCCGATGGGCCGCCGCAACCAGCTCCTCAACCCGCGCGACGCGATCCTGCCGGTCCACGACCGGTCCATGGTCGACTATCCGTACGCGTGGGCCGGCGTCTACAAGCGCTCCCTCGGCGACGTGCTCCGCTTCCACGAGCGGCTGCACACCGCCGAGGACCGCCCCTGGATCTGGCGGCTCCACCGCGAAGTGCCGACCTACGCCGTCGTGTCGCTGGCCGGGCTGTTCTACCGCCGCTCGGTCTCCGGCTCGCTCACCCAGATCGGCGACGCCCGCCAACTCCACTTCTTCGACGCCTTCGACCTCGTCCTGTCCGAACTCGAAGGCGACCCCGACCACGAACGGCTGCTCCGCAAAGCCGTCCGGAACTACTTCGCGCTGCTCGCCCACCATCTGGCCGAACGGGACCGGCTCACCCCGGTGCTGCGCCGCAAGCTCCGCGCGCGGGCACGCCAGACCGTCCAGGCCCTCCCGGCCGACGCGGTCGCCGAAGCCCTCCCCGGTCTCGGCGCGGAACGCCGTGAACTGTTCACCGAACTCCTGGGCATCGACACGTGACCTCAACAACACACCGCCCGACCACGCAGATCTGCCTCGCCTCGACGCCGTTCGGCGCGATGACCCTCGCCGCGGCGCTCGACGCCGGGCTGCTGGGCGCGCCGACCGGCCGGCGGATCCTGCTGCTCAGCAACAACGCGGCCATGCCGGAGCTCGCCCCCGGCCTCGACGAGGCGCCCGGCTGGGAGACCATCGCCCACCGGTTCGACGAGACGATCTCCTGGAACGCCGAGATCGCGCCGCTCCACCCGTCCGGCTGGCTGCCGCGCGAGGAGGAGCTGCCGCTGTACGAGCGGTGGCTCCGCGACCGGTGGAACCTCGGCGACGGGCCCGTCGAGCTGGTCGTCGAGTCGGTCGCCGTCAGCCCCGCCCGCACCCTGTGCGCGATCTTCTTCGACGCGCCCATCACGGTCTACTCCGACGGGCTGATGTCCTACGGGCCGACGCGCAGCGGGCTGCCGTCCGGGGTCGGCTCCCGGATCGACCGGCTGCTCCACCTCGACCTGGTGCCGGGGCTGCGGCCCCAGCTCCTGCGCGAGTACGGGGTCGACGCCTCGATCATCCCCGACGAGGCGTTCCGCGCCGTCCTCGACAAGCTGACGGCGGTGCTGCAGCCCGTCGTCGGCCGCGACGACCTCACCGGCGCGGCACTGATCGTCGGGCAGTATCTGTCGGCCCTGGAAATCCTGACCGCGCAGGAGGAAGATGACCTCCATGTGGCGATGCTGCGTGGAGTCGTGGCCCGTGGGCACACGACCGTGCTCTTCAAGCCCCATCCGGCGAGCCCCGTCAGGGCGACCGAGAGCCTCGCGGCCGAGGCCGCACGGCTCGGGGCGCGACTGGCGGTCGTCGACGACCCGGTACCGGCCGAAACCTGGTGCGCGGCGGTGCGGCCCGAACTGATCGTCGGCTGCTTCTCGACCGCGCTGGTCACGGCGGCCCACTACTACGGGATTCCGGCGGCGGCCGTCGGCACGGGCCCGCTGCTCGACCGGCTCGCGCCGTACGAGAACAGCAACCGCGTCCCGGTGACGATCATCGACGCGATGCTGCCGCGGCTCGGCCAGGACGGGAAGCTCACCGATCCGCTCTTCCACGACGTCCGGGCCGAGCTGGAACCGCTGCTCGACACCGTCGCCTACGCGATGCAGGCGGGCACCCGTCCCGATCTGCGGTCGGGCGCGGCACGGTTCCTGACCGCGCAGGCCGGCGGGCCGCTGATGCGCTACTTCAAGAAGCGGCGGCTCACCTCACTGAACCTGCCGGGCGGGCTGCCGCAGAGCCAGAAACGCCTGGTGGCGGCCGCGCTGCCGCCGTCCAGCAGGCGAAGGCGGCTCGCGCTGCGCGCCATCGAACCGTTCCGCACGGCCGACTGAGCCATGACGCCCCACGAGGAGATGACCCAGCTCTGCCTGGTCACCTCTCCTACGGCCGTCGCCACCCTGGCGGCGGCCCTGGAGGCCGGGCTGCTCGGCCCGGCCGGACGTCCGCGGGTGCTGCTGGCCG
>NZ_BAAGZI010000023.1:0-33164 GCF_054778695.1 Actinocorallia lasiicapitis | reverse complement strand
GGATCAAACTCTCCAATAAGGCTTTGTTTGAAACTGGCAACCAGAACAATCTGGCAAAACCCTCTCTGGCGAGAGAAGGTCTCATCAATTGTCCGTATTGCCTCAAAGAAATCCTCAGACGAGGATTGATGACCAGACCGAAGTCCAGCCATTATTTTGGCACTGACTTTTAGCACGCTGTTGAGTTCTCAAGAAACGAGCCCGTGAAGTTCTGGCCCTTTCAGGCGTTTCCCTCGCGGTGTGTTTCTAATTTAGCAGATCCGCGGTGAGTGTCAAACTCACGATTTTCATCAACCGCATTTCCACTAGCCATTCCATAAAAGGCAATGCAGTAGCACACCTTCGATTTTCTGGCGGTTCGGCCCGCTCGGTCGGCCATCGCGATCCGAAGACCGCATCGATGTCCGCACCCGTCAGGGGCACAAGAGTCGAGCTTACGCTGTCCCCCGCTGTGGGTCAAACAGTAGCCGCCTCGGGCTCCGCGCCGCCGGTCTTTCACGGGAACGGGCGGCGTTTCGCCTCCTCGAAGAGGGCCCACGCGTCGGCGACGGGGCCGAGGTGGGAGAGCTTGGCCGGGTTGTTGATGTTCCAGATCGTCTGGATCCGCCCCGGTCGCGGAAGACCGCGCCGGGCCGGCCGTTGACGGTGTGCGGCTCCATGACGGCACCGACCCGGGCGAACATCCCGGTGACCCGGGTGAGGACCCGGGAGACGGCGGTGCTGCCGAGGAACCGTTCGGCGAACAGCGGCGCCTTGCCGCCCGCGTCTCCGACGAGCTCGACGTCGGCGGCGAGCATCGTGGTCAGGGCGTCAACGTCGCCGTCGCGGAACGCGGTGAGGAACCGTTCGGCGAGCCGGTCGCGGGCCGCGGGATCGGTCTCGAAGCGGGGCCTGCCTTCGTGCACGTGCTGTCTGGCCCGGACAGCGAGCTGACGGCAGGCGGCCTGCGACCGTCCGACGGTCTCGGCGACCTCCGTGAAGGAGAAGCCGAACACGTCGTGGAGCACGAACACCGCGCGTTCGAGCGGGCTCAGCCGCTCCAGCAGCAGGAGCGACGCCATGGACAGCGAGTCGGCGAGCTCCGCCGAACGCGCCGGATCCTCGTAGGGGTCGGTGAGCAGCGGCTCGGGAAACCACGGTCCGACGTACTCGCGCCGCATCCGCGCCGACCGCAGGACGTCGATGGAGATCCGGGTGACGACCGCCGACAGGAACGCCCGCACCGACACGGGCTCGGCAGGCGTGGTCTCGTACCGCAGCCAGCTCTCCTGGACGGCGTCCTCCGCCTCGCTGACGCTCCCCAGAATCCGGTACGCGATCGCGAACAGCAGCGACCGCAGCTCCTCGAACCGTTCGGTCCGCGTCGCCGGGGCGGGGCCCGTCACGACAGTTCCCGCTGGAAGCCCTGACGCCAGGACGGGTGGGCGGGGGTCCAGCCGAGTTCAGTCTTCGCTCTGGCGTTGGAGAAGGCCCGGCCCTCGGTCATCATCAGCACCGCGACCTGCCCGGCCAGGGGGCGGGCCAGCCAGACGGGGACCCGCAGGGGCGGTTTGGCTCCGGCGCAGGCGGCGAGGTGGGGAAGCCACTCGGCGACGGGGGCGGGATCGTCGTCGACGATGGCGAAGACGCCCTTGGCCTGCTGCTCGACGGCCAGGACGGTCGCGGAGGCGGCGTCGTCCAGGTGGATCCAGGAGGTGTGTCCCGTGCCGCCGCCGACGATGGGGAACTGCCGTTTGCGGACGGGTTCGACGAGGTCGTCGGTGGCGCCGGGGCCGTAGAACCAGCCGTAGCGGAGGGCGGCGCCGCCGGCTCGGACGACGGCCTCCTCGACGTGGCGCAGGGCCGCCATGCCCGGTGCGGCGGCGGTGCCCGTCATCGGGTCGAGGGGATCCTGTTCGGTTTTGACGAAACCGCCTTCGCGCAGGCCGTTCCAGCCGCCGTAGCTCTGGGCGATGACGTTGGTGACTCCGGTCGCCTCGGCGGCGGCCAGCAGGTGGTCGGTGCCCTCGGTGCGGAGCCGGTTGGTTCCGGCGAACCAGCGGTCCATGTGCTTCAGGTCGGCCTTGCCCGCGTGGCGGACGGAGATCGCGGTCATCTGGTGGACGATCGCGTCCGGCCGGGCGGCGGCGACGGCCTCCCCGACCGAGAGCGGGTCAAGGCCGTCCATGACGACGCCGTCCGCGCCGAGCTTGGCGAGCTCGTCGAGTTTGGCGGCGCTGGTCGTCGTCGCCGTCACCTGGTGGCCGCGCGCCACGAGCTGTGGGACCAGCCGTCGGCCGAGAACGCCCGTTCCGCCCGCTACGAAAACCCTCATGGCCCTCACCTTTCGCCTGATTTTGACTTCCCTTGCCGCACGAGACGAAACGGGGGCGCGGTCTGTGACACGGCTCAGCGAAGCCGCCGGGCCAGAAGCGGGGCGAGAAGGCGGGACATGCGGAGGGTGATGTGGTTGGCGTCGGAGTAGACGAGGACGTTGCCGATGATCGGCGGGCAGCGGCCCGCGGCTGTGCAGAACCAGGGGGTGGGGTCGATGAGGCGGGTGCCGGTGGACTTGGCGGCGGCGCGGAGCGCGCGGCGGACGTCGGGGTCGTGCTGGGCGGCCTGGCGGGTGGTGGTGCAGGCGGCGACGGAGCGCGGGTGCAGGGAGAGGCATTCGGGGATGTCGCCGACCGGCCAGGGCGTGTCCTGGATGATCACGGGGCGCGCGCCCGTCGCCCGGACCCGTCCGATGATCTGCTCGAACCCCGTCCGCCAGGCCTGCTCGCGCGGCCCCTGCCCGGGGACGAGCCCGGCGGCCGTGGAGGACGCCATGACCACGAGGTCGGGGTGTTCGGCGCGCATCACCTGGAACGCGCCTTCGCGCCACTGGTCGCACGCCTTGTACGGGCCGCCGTTGATGACGGTCTCCACGGCGGCGATCTTGCAGGAGGACTTGGTGAGCGTCACGAGCCGCCAGTGCCTGAGGCGGGCGATCTCCTCGAGCGCCGGATACCACTGGGCGGCGTGGGAGTCGCCGAACAGGACGACGCTCCGTTCGGAGTCCCGGTCGCCGAAGACGCAGGGCTGGACGGCCGTCGCCGCGTAGGTGCCGTGGCAGCCGAGCTGGTACAGCCGGGACTTCTCGCTCTTCACCCGGTCGAGGGCGGGTTCGAGATTGCTGGGCACTTCTTCGGGCGGGGCGTCGAGGAAGCGGCGGAGCGCGACCAGCGGGTCGGCCGTCGCGCCGATCGTCGGATCCTTGGCGGGGTCGCCCGAGGCGATCGCGGGCGGATGGCCGCCGAACGTGTAAGCGAACCCGGCGGTGGCCAGGGAGACGCCAAGACCGAACGCGAGGCCGCGGCGCGCGCCGCCCTTGAACCAGCCGTGGTGGCGGACCGGGTTCTCGACGAACCGGTAGGTGAGCGCGGCCAGGACCAGGCCCACGGCCGAGGCCGCGATCCCGACCGTCAGCGAGGCGGTGCCGAGGGCTGCCGGGACGATGACGACGAGCGGCCAGTGCCACAGGTACCAGCCGTAGGAGCGTTCGCCGATCCACTGGAGCGGCGCGCGTCCGAGCAGGAGGACGGCGCCGTGCCGTCCGGCCGTCGCTCCCCCGACGAGCACCGCGACCGTCGCCAGGACGGGCAGCAGCGCCGCCACCCCGGGGAACGCGGTCTCCTCGGAGTACAGGACCGCGGCCGCGACGATCCCGCCGAACCCGACCCAGCTCAGCACGGCGCCGATCCGGGACGGCAGCCGGTCGAACGGCGCGCAGGCGAGCAGCGCGCCCGCGCCGAGCTCCCAGAGCCGCGCGGGGTGCCGAAGTAGGCGAACGGCGCGTCGCCGTCGAGCAGGCTCTGGCTCCACCAGAGGGAACCGGCGCACAGCGCCGCGAGCGCGACGACGACCAGCCTGCGCCCCGCGAGCCGCCAGGTGAGGAGCAGCAGTACCGGCCAGAGCACATAGAACTGCTCCTCCACGGCCAGCGACCACAGATGCTGGAACGGCGACGGGACGTCGCTCTGCGCGAGGTAGTCGATGCCGCGGTAGGCGAGCCGCCAGTTGATCGCGTAGACGGCGCTGGCCGCCGCGTCGCCCGCGTACAGCGGGAACTTGATCGGCGGCAGCCACCGCCACGCCGCGAAGACTGTCACGACGGTCGTCAGCACGTAGACGGGCAGCAGCCGGGTGAAGCGCCGCGCGTAGAACCCGCGGATCGAGACCCTGCCGGTGGACGACAGCTCACGCAGCAGCAGCGAAGTGATCAGGAAACCCGAGATCACGAAGAAGACGTCGACACCGGCGTAGCCGCCGGAGAAAGCCCCGATCCCCGCGTGGTCGAGGACGACGAGGGTCACCGCTACCGCGCGCAGCCCTTGGAGATCTGAGCGAAAGCGCACGGGGCGCCAAGGTACGCGCCCCGGACGAACATCAGATGACGGGCGGACGTCCGGTCAGGGTCATCCGCCAGGCCGTGCGGTAACTGATCGGGCGGCGGGGGCCCGCCTTGGTGCGCCAGCCTTCGGCGAAGCCCTGGAACCAGGGTTTGAGGGCTGAGGGGCGGCGTTCGCGGACGACCGTCAGGGCGACCCAGGTGGTGATGTAGGCGAGGGCGATCGGCCAGGGCAGGTTCCGTTTGGCCAGCCAGACGCGGTTGCGCGCGTTGTAGCGGTAGAACATCGTGTGCCTGGTCGGCAGGACGGCCGGATGGCACATCACCGAGTCGGCGTCGTAGACGATGTGGAACCCGGCGTCGAGGACCTGCCAGGCCAGGTCGGTCTCCTCGTGGGCGTAGAAGAAGTTCTCCGGGAGGCCGCCGGCCCGGTCGAACGCGGTGCGGCGGACCGCGCACGCGCCACCCAGGAACGTGGTGACCGCGGAGCTGCGGGCCGGATCGCCCGCGCGCAGCCGCGGGACGTGCCGGCGCTGTCCTGGGCCGCCCTCGGGATCCTTCACCTGGAAGGAGACGATGCCGAGCCGCGGGTCGGCGGTGAACGCCTCCTCGAGGCGCTTGCCGAGCTCCAGCGACGGGTAGTAGCCGTCGTCGTCGAGGAACAGGACGATCTCGCCGGAGGAGAACTCGACGCCCTTGTTCCGGCCGCCGGGGATGCCCAGGTTCTCCGGCAGGATGTGGGTCTTCACCCGGGCGTCGTCCACCGGGGACTTCCAGTCGCCGCTCAGGCCGTTGCCGACGAGGACCACCTCGACGTCGACGTCCTTCTGGTTGAGCGCGCTCCGGATCGCCCGGTCGAGCTCGACCGGGCGGTTCCCCATCGTCAGCACCACGACAGACAGCAAGTTCCCACCGCTCACTTCAGACGCCGCGACGCGACGATGCTCACCAGATGCAGCACGGTCTGCAGCACCGCCACCGCCGCCACCGCCACCATCAGGCCCCGCGTCACGGTCCAGTCGTCGCCGCTCGAAACCAACTCGGACCCCGAGGACGGCATATCGAGGTAGTGCATCTCCACGGTCCTCGACGGCGTGAGGTCGAGAATCTTGTCGGCGACGGCCGCGACGACGATGAGGAGGGAGAGTTCGACGGCGCCGATGATGCGGTGGAACTTGAGCATCGAGGCGAGCTGGCGGGCCAGGGCCAGACCGGTGGAGGTGGGCCGCAGGGCGCGGTCGCCGCCTTCCGGGTCGGCGGGCAGCCCGGACTTGGCGCGCGCCACCACGACGTTGTCGGTCTCGGCCTTGATGAGGGCCGCGCCGAGCGCCGCGACGAGGCCGAGCTCGACCCAGCCGCCGCTCTCCCACGCGCCCTGGGCGCGGAAGCCGAGCCCGATGAGGATCGCGACCTCGGACATGTAGTGCCCGATGCGGTCCAGGAACACCCCGATGATCGAGGTCTTGCCGGTGACGCGGGCGACTTCGCCGTCCGAGCAGTCGAGGATCAGGTAGAGCTGGACGAGGAGCGCGCCGACGATCGCCGAGACCAGGCCGGTGCCGAGCGAGAACACCACGCCCGCACCGATCCCGGACAGGATCATCAGATACGTGAGCTGGTTCGGCGACATGCCGACGCGCAGTGCCACCCAGGTCAGATAAGGGGAGACGGACCGCCCGTAGAGGCGGCCCGCCCAGTGCTCCTCGTTGCGGCGTTCCTTCAGGCCGGGGGGCTGGCCCTCAGAACGGATCTCCGCGAGCGTGTAACTCCTGGCTGGCATGTCAGCTACCGAACTCCTGGATGTGCTTGCGGACGACCGGCAGCAGCGCTTCCTCGTCGAGGTTGAGGTACTCCAGCACCGTGTAGCGGCCGGGGCGGGTGGACGGGGCGAACGCGACGGCCCGCGCGAACTGCTCGGCGGTCAGCCCGACGTCGCCGGGGACCATGGGCAGCTTGTGGCGGGACAGCACGTCGGCGATGAGCCGGGCGCGTTCCGGGTTCTCGCCGAGGTACTCGGTCCGCAGGAAATGGCAGAACAGGGCGCCGACACCGGCGAGCTCGCCGTGGTTGCCGGAGCCCGGGTAGAGCTGGTCGATGGCGTGCAGGATCTCGTGGTCGCCGCCGGAGGCGGGCCGTGACGATCCGGCGAACGACATCGCCATCCCCGACAGGACCAGTCCTTCGGCGAGGACGGTCAGGAAGTCGTCCGACTCGATCGACTTCGGCTGGTAGAGCAGCGCCTCGGCGGCGGTGCGGGCGACCGTCAGGGCGAGCCTGTCGATGGGTTCGCCGTTCTGGGCGTGGGCGAGCTCCCAGTCGGCGACGGCCGAGATGTTGGAGACGACGTCCCCGACCCCGGACCGGATCAGCCGTTCGGGCGCGGCCCGCACATAGTCCAGGTCGACGATCATCGCCAGTGGCATGACGACGCCGAAGGAGCCCTTGCCCTTCTCGTGTTCGAGCGAGGCGGTCGGCGAGCAGATGCCGTCGTGCGACAGGTTGGTCGCGACCGACACCATCGGCACGCCCGCGAGGGTCGCGGCGTACTTGGTGGCGTCGATGGTCTTGCCGCCGCCGATCGCGACGACCGCCTCGTAGGAGCCGGAGCGCAGCTGGGTGCCGAGCTGGACGGCCGCGTCGACCGTCCCGCCCGGAACCTTGAAGACCTCGCAGTCGGCCAGGGTGGGCCGGATGTCCTCGGCGATGGTGTCGCCCTGGCCGGGGCCGACCGCGACCGCGACGCGGCCCTCGGTCGCGATCCGCCGGTCGGCGAGGAGCTCGCCGAGGGACGCGATCGCGCCGCGCCGCACGTCGATCGAGAGCGGCGCGGTCAGCATACGCGTCAGTAGTGGCACGCGATCTCCCGCGCCTTGGCCAGGTCGTCGTGGTTGTCGACTTCGACCCAGGTGACCTCGCCGATCGGCGCGGTGGCGATCTTGCCGCCGCGGTTCACGAAGACCTGGTAGCCGTCCTCGTAGTACTGGTCGGGGTTCTCCTCGAAGGTCGCCTTCAGCGCGTCGGCGAGGGCCTCGGCGGCGGCGGGCGCCAGGAGGGTGGCGCCGATGTACTCGCCGGCCGCGTCGGCCGGGTCCATCAGCTTGGTGATCTGCTGGAGGTGGCCTTCGCCGTCGAGGATGACCTTCATCTCCTCGTCGGCCAGCTTCTTGACGTCGTCGACGGCGAGCAGGATGTCGGCCTTGCCCTCGTTGGCGAGCAGGGTCTTCTCGACGGAGACCGGGTGGACGGTGTCGCCGTTCACCATGAGGACGCCCTTGCCGAAGTGCTCACGGGCCAGCCACATGGAGTAGGCGTTGTTCCACTCCTCGGCCTTGTCGTTGTACACCAGGGTGATCTTGACGCCGTACTTCTCCTCGAAGCCGGCCTTGCGGGCCTCGACGGCCTCCGCGCGGTAGCCGACCACGATCACGATGTCGGTCAGCCCGACGGCGGCGAGGTTGCGCAGCGAGATGTCCATGATGGTGGTCTCGCCGTCGACCGGCACCAGTGCCTTCGGCAGCGTGTCGGTGTACGGACGGAGACGACGCCCCGCTCCAGCGGCCAGAATCATGCCGATCATCTAACCGGCCTCCTCTTCCAAATCTGTGATGGCGCCGGAGGACCGTTCGGTCTCCAGCCAAGTGCGCACGGATTCCCAGCCGAACAGGACACCCAGGTAGAGGGCCATCACCGCGTAGACGGGGGTGGCGATGCCGAGGACCGCGGCGACGGCGGCGATCAGCATCCGGCCGTCCCAGCCGAGCCCGGCTTGGAACACCCAGTCGGGCGGCCACAGGCCCTGCCTGGTCCGGTAGACGGTGTCGTAGTGGTGGTACACGAGGACAGCGAGCAACGTGTAGACCAACCAATGGGGAACACCCTGGGAAAACCCGAGTACAGCGAGGTAACCATACTCGATCGCCCTGATGATGGGCGGAACCAGCCAGTCCAGGCGCCCGTTGTGGGGGCTGGTGGAGGTGGGGCCGGTGAGCAGCAGCAACGCCACCGGCGCGATCAGCGCCGGCATCCCGTCCTCGGTGACGCCGATGAACAGCGCGGCGATCGTCACGAACCCGGCGACGAGCACCGGCGGCAGCGGCGGGAGCTGGCCCTTGGCGAGGGTGCCGAGGGCGCGGGAGATCGCGCCGTCGTCGCGGTAGGCGCGCAGCTGCGCGGTCTTGCGCTCCTGCGCCGTGGTCTGGTCGTTGGTGGTCATGCGAGCGACCTCAGAATCCGTCCCGTGAGGGTGTACGCGCCCGCGAGGCCGCCCCAGACCAGCAGGGCCAGGAAGGTCACCTTCGCGTCGAAGAGCGCGGCGGTCAGTCCGATCAGGGCGAAGCGCTCACCGATCGGCAGAATGATGATCTTCTTGCCCCAGCGGGCGCCCGGGACGTTCTCCAGCGCCGCCGACACGCGGACGGCGACCATGCCGAGCCCGCCGCGCGCCGGGGCGGCGCCCTTGGGGGCGGGATCGAGCAGCGAGTCGTCGGGGGCGTCCAGCGGGACCGTCCTGATCGGGGCGGGCGGGACCGTTCCCTTGTGGACGGCGAAGGAAAAGTCGACCATGTGCCGGCAGGTCTGCAGGATGATGACGGCGCAGGCCAGACCCCACACGTCGCCCCAGTGGGTGGCGCCGTAGCCGACGGCCAGGCCCGCGTAGGCGAGGTACTCCTTGCCGCGGTCGAAGGTGGCGTCGAGCCACGCGCCGAGCGTGGAGTAGCTGCGGGTGTAGCGGGCGACCTGGCCGTCCACGCAGTCGAAGACGAACGCCAGGTACAGCGCGATCGCACCGGCGATCAGCCCGGTGCGGGTGCCCTCTGCGAACCAGAGGGCCGCGATGACCGCGATCGCCATCGAGATGCAGGTGACCATGTTCGGCGTCAGGCCGAGCTTGGCGCACCAGCGGGCGATGTACTTGGAGTACGAGCTGACGAAGTAGGTGGTGAAGAACCCGTCGTTGGCCTTGACGGCCGCGTCCAGCCGGACCTTGTCCTCGTTGACCGCGGCGACGGCGGCCTGTGCGGCCGTCGCCTCCCGCGGGGTGAGGACCCGTTCGCAGACCATGACGTCCACGTTGCGGGCCTCGACCCGGACGCCGGAGCGGACCAGGCCGACCAGGGCGAGGGCGACGGGGTCGTCGCCGCGCGGCGCGGTCCTGCCGAGGACGTCGTGTTCGGCGACGGTCTTGTCGAACTCGTCGCGGGCGTCGCTGTCGACGAACACGTCGAGGGAGGTGTCCTGGACGCCGAGCCGGCGGACCGGCGGCACCTCCGCCAGATCGAGCAGGGCGAGCGCTTCGCAGGCGGCGGCGAACGTGTCGCCGTCCGTCACCTTGAGGGCGCCCCTGAACACGGCGTTCGGGTCGGTGACCTGGTGGAACGGCGAGCCCGCCGACACCACGCGGCGTTTGTCGATCCGGACCGCGGGCCTGGTCGGGGTGGGCGGCTGCTTGGCGGTGAGCGCGGTCGTCGACTTGTCCCTGACGAGCCGCGTCAGCAGCTCCTCGCTGATCACGGTGTCGCCGTGGATCAGGTAGAACTCCTCGGTTCCGCGCGCCAGAGCGGCGATCTCGCGCAGGTCGGTGGCGAGGCTCGGGGACTCGATCACCTCGTGGCCGTTCTTCCGCAGCACCTGCGCGGAGTGCGGCCTGGCCACGATCCGCACGTCCGGTACGTTGAGTGCGCCGAGCTGCCCCAGCAGCCGGTCGAGCACCGTGCCCGCAGCCCCGAACGGCAGTTCCGCCGTCGGCTGGTCAGGCTCGGCGGCAACCACCACAAAAGTCACCTACGGCCTCCGGAATGTTCACGCACCGGACGAGCCTAATGGGTAGCCGGAGGGGAATCAGTGGAGTACCGAGGGAAAACGATCGCCGTGATCCTCGCCGGAGGTGTCGGCGCGCGGGTCGGCGCGGGGATGCCGAAGCAGCTCATCCCGGTCGCGGGCCGTCCGCTCCTCGCCTACCCGCTGGAGACCTTCGCGTCCGCAGGACTCGACGAAGTGATCGTCGTGATGGCCGAGGGGTACGAGCCGGCGGCCCGGGAGATCTTCGACGGAACCGTGATCACGGGCGGCGCGTCCCGGACCGAGTCGACGTTGAAGGCGCTCGCCCTGCTGTCCGGCGAACCCGACGAGACCAAGGTCCTGTTCCATGACGCGGCCCGCGCGTTCGTCGACCACGCCGTCATCGAACGGGTGGTGCGCGGGCTGGACGGCCACGCGTGCGTGTCGGTGGCGCTGCCCGTCACGGACACGATCATCGCGGTGGCGGACGGCCGGGTGGCCGACAGCCCGCCGCGCGAGTCGCTGTACCGGGTGCAGACCCCGCAGGGGTTCCGGCTCGGCACGCTGCGCCGCGCCTACGCCGCGGCGCTCGCCGATCCGGGGTTCGTGGCCACTGACGACTGCGGTGTCGTCCACCGCTATCTGCCGGAGGTGCCGGTGCTGGTCGTGGCCGGAGACGAGCGGCTGGTGAAGATCACCGCGCCGCTCGATCTCGTCCTCGCCGAGCACCTGGCCTCGCAGCCGGTCTAGCCCTTGCAGAGGTTGTCGTCGGCGGTCTTGGTCTCGATCTCGCCGACGGTCGGCTGACCGGCGATCGTGACGGGCTTGGGCTTCGCCCAGTTGGTGCCGACGATCAGCTCCATGGTGTTGCCGAGCGCCGCGACCTTCTTGAGCTTCGCGAACGGGATCGACGCGGCCAGGGTCTTCGCCGAGTCGGCGCGGCCAGGCCCGTACCGGATGATCGTGGACTTGGTGTCGGCGCGCCGCACCACCCCGATCACCCAGGGCGCTCGGAACCCGACCTTGATCAGCGCCGCGGACGCCGTCTTCGCGACGCCCTGCGTGCCCACCCCGTTCCGGACGTTGAAGGCGATCCGGTTCGGCGGGACGGTCGGCGCGTCGGCGGGCGGCGCCGCCGGCTTCGGCTCCTTCACCGGCTCGTCGTGGACGATCCGGCGGAACATCTTCCGCATCGCCGGTTCGTCGACCTCGACGACCGACTGGTTGCCGCCCGGCAGGTAGGCGAGGCCGTTCTGCTTGGAGATCGGCACCTTCGCGAACTCGACGTTGCCCAGCGACAGGTCACGGAACTGGGCGGTGAGCCCGTCGACGTTGTCCTTCAGCCCCTTGTCGACGGTCAGCGCGCCGAGGACCGCGTTCAGGACCTTGGTGCCGGTCACCGGGTTGGACTTGCTCTTGGCGATGGCCTCCTTCATCAGCGCCGACAGGAACTGCTGCTGGCGCTGCATCCGGCCGATGTCCTCGCCCAGGCCGTGCCGGGCGCGCGCGAACGCCAGCGCCTCCGCCCCCCCGACGTGGTGGGTGCCGGGTGCGAGGACCAGCCCGCTCGCCTTGTCGTTGATCGGCTGCTCGGTGCAGACGTCGACGCCGTCCACCGCGTCGACCACCTTGAGGAAGCCGTTGAAGTTGACCTCGATGTAGTGGTCGATCTTGACGCCGGTGAACTCCTGGATGGTGTCCTTCATGAGCTGCGGGCCGCCGAAGGAGTACGCCCAGGTGAGCTTGCCCCGGCCACGTCCCGGAATGGTGACGAGACTGTCGCGCGGCAGCGAGACGATGGTGACCTTGTCGTGTTTCTCCGAGATGTGGGCGAGCATCATCGTGTCGGAGCGGGCACCCTGCTCACGTCCGAGATGGAGCCGTTTGACGTCCTCGGCGCTCATCCCGTCACGGCGGTCCACCCCGGCGAGAAGGACGTTCATGGCGCCCTTCGGCCCGGAATCGCCGCTGCCGCCCATCTCGATGTCGGCCGTCTTGAGCTTGTCCTTCAGGATTTCCTGGAACGCCCACGCCGTGCCCGAACCGATGAGCACCAGCGACGAGGCGGCGGCCGTCAGCACCAGGGCCCGCTTCTTGCGGACCGCCTGCTGCGCTGTGACCGTCTGGCCGCGACGGTGCCGCGGCCGCTCCACCTGCACGTGTTTCGCGCCTTCGTCCTCGACCGCGACGGCCTCCCAGCCGATCCCGCTGTCTTCGGCGACCGGCCCCCCGGGGCCTTCCGCACCGGCCGGACGCGGCCTGAAGTACTGCTCGAACGGGTCGTCTTCCCCTGCCATCCGATAGCCCCCTCAGCGAGCCCCGTTAGGCGGAAACCGCCCGATCACGGCGTACGGACCTGGCTGGATACGTTACCGTGGCGCCGTCATGAATCAGTCTCTCCACGCCCACGGGTCGCCCCAGGATGAGCAGCGGTCCACCTGGCCCGCCGTCTCGGTGATCATGCCTGTCCTCAACGAGGAACGGCACCTGGCCGACGCCGTGAACAGCATCATGGGCCAGGACTACCCCGGCGAGCTGGAGCTGGTGCTCTCGCTCGGGCCGTCACGCGACCGGACCAACCAGATCGCGGCGACGCTCGCGGCGGAGAACCCGCGGATCGTGACCGTTCCCAACCCGACGGGACGCACCCCGCACGGGCTGAACATCGCGATCAAGGCGTCGCAGTACTCGATCATCGTCCGGGTGGACGGTCATTCGCTGCTGCCCGCCGACTACGTGCGGATCGCCGTGGACGCGATGGACGCCAACGCGGCCGACAACGTCGGCGGGATCATGGCGGCCGAAGGCGTCACGGCGTTCGAGAAGGCCGTCGCGCGGGCCATGACGTCCAGGTTCGGGGTCGGCAACGCGCGGTTCCATACCGGCGGACGGGCCGGCGAGGTCGAGACCGTCTACCTGGGGACCTTCCGGCGGAGCGCGCTGGAACGGGTCGGGTTCTACGACGAGACCTTCGTGCGCGCCCAGGACTGGGAGATGAACCACCGCATCCGGCAGACCGGCGGGCGGATCTGGTTCACGCCCGACATGCGCGTCACCTACCGGCCGCGTCCCAACCTGAAGGCGCTCGCCAAGCAGTTCTTCTTCACCGGACGGTGGCGGCGGGTCGTGGGGCGCGAGCACCAGGGCACGCTGAACCTGCGGTACCTCGCGCCGCCCCTGGCCGTCGCGGGGATCATCGTCGGGACCATCGCCGGGCTCGTCGGGTTCTGGCCGGGCTGGATCCTGCCGCTCGGCTACTTCCTGGCGATCCCCGTCGGCGGCACCCTGCTGACGATGGGCGGGCTGCCCCTCAAAGCACGGCTCTACCTGCCGTTCGTGTACGCGACCATGCACCTTTCGTGGGGGCTGGGGTTCCTGACCAGCCCGCCCGGGCTCGGACTCAACCGCGAAGGCTGATCACGGCCGGCCCAGGGCCTTGTAGGTCCAGCCGGCGGCGCGCCACGCGTCCAGGTTGAGGGCGTTGCGGCCGTCGACGATGTTGCGGCGGGCGACGATCTCGCCGAACGCGACGGGGTCGAGCTCGCAGAACTCCTGCCATTCGGTGAGCAGGAGGGTGACGTCGGCGCCGCGGGCCGCGTCGGTGGCCGAGGAGCCGAACGCCAGGTCGGGCTGGGCCCGGCGGGCGTTGGCGATGGCCTGAGGGTCGTAGATCCGGACGTCGCCGCCCTGCTGCTGGATGGCGGCGGCCACGTCCAGGGCCGGGGAGTCGCGGACGTCGTCGGAGTTGGGTTTGAAGGCCGCGCCCAGCACGCAGACGCGACGGCCGCGGAACGAGCCGTCCAGCAGGTCCCTGGCCAGATCGACCATCCGGATCCGGCGGCGGATGTTGATCGCGTCGACCTCGCGGAGGAACGACAGCGCCTGGTCGACGCCCAGCTCACCGGCGCGCGCCATGAACGCCCTGATGTCCTTCGGCAGGCAGCCGCCGCCGAACCCCAGCCCTGGCCGGAGGAACTTGGCGCCGATCCGGTCGTCGTGGGCGAGGGCCTGGGACAGCTTGGTGACGTCCGCGCCGGCCGCCTCACAGACCTCGGCCATCGCGTTGATGAAGGAGATCTTGGTGGCGAGGAAGGCGTTGGCGCTGACCTTGACCAGCTCGGCGGTCGCGTAGTCGGCCGTCAGGAACGGGATTCCCTCGCGGATCTGGTGGGCGTAGACCTCGCGCAGGGCCTTCTCGGCGGCCGCCGAGGTGACTCCGGCCACGATCCGGTCGGGGTGCAGGGTGTCCTGGACGGCGTAGCCCTCGCGCAGGAACTCGGGGTTCCAGGCCAGCTCGGTGCGGTGCTCGGTGAGCTGGGCGATCAGCGCGGCGATCCGGGCGGAGGTGCCCACGGGGACCGTCGACTTGCCGACGATCACTGTTTCGCGGGTCAGGAGCGGGACCAGGGTGGTGATCACGGCGTCGATGGCGGAGACGTCGGCGGCGTACTCCCCGACCTTCTGCGGGGTGCCCACACAGACGAAATGGACGTCGCCGAAGTCCGCGAGCTCCTGGTAGGAGGTGGTGAAGCGGAGCCGCCCGTTCTCCAGGTTGCGGCGGAGCAGCTCGGGCAGGCCCGGCTCGTAGAAGGGCAGGTCACCGGCGGCGAGCCGGGCGATCCTGACGGTGTCGACGTCGAGGGCGAGCACCTCGAAGCCGAGCTCGGCCATACAGGCCGCGTGGGTCGTGCCGAGGTACCCCGTCCCGATGACGGTGAGCCGGTGTGCCACCACGTCTCCTCTCCTAACTTACCGCCCGGTAGCATGTGTGCCATGAGCCCTGACTATCCCGCGTACGCCCCGAGCGAGGAGCACGACCTCCTCCGGCAGACGGTCCGCGAACTCGCCGAAGCCAAAATCGCTCCGGCAGCGCAGGACGTCGACGAAAACGCCCGCTTCCCCCAAGAAGCCCTCGACGCACTCGTCCAAAACGACCTCCACGCCGTCCACGTTCCCGAGTCCTACGGCGGCAACGGCGCGGACGCCCTGGCCACCGTCATCGTCATCGAAGAAGTCGCCCGCGTGTGTGCTTCTTCCTCGCTGATCCCGGCCGTGAACAAGCTCGGCAGCGTACCCGTGCTGCTCAGCGGCTCCGAAGAACTCAAAAAACGCTACCTCGCCCCCATGGCCCGCGGCGAAGCCATGTTCAGCTACGCCCTCTCCGAAGCCGAAGCCGGCTCCGACGCCGCAGGCATGAAAACGCGTGCGGTGCGTGACGGGGACCACTACGTGCTGAACGGCGCGAAAATGTGGATCACCAACGCGGGCGTGTCGGAGTACTACACGGTGATGGCCGTCACCGACCCGTCCAAGGGGGCGCGGGGGATCTCGGCTTTCGTGGTCGAGAAATCCGACCCGGGCGTGTCGTTCGGCCCGAAGGAGAAGAAACTCGGCATCAAGGGCTCCCCCACCCGCCAGGTCATCCTGGACAACGTGCGGATCCCCGCCGACCGGATCATCGGCGAGGAAGGCACGGGCTTCAAAACCGCGCTGGCCACCCTCGACCACACCCGCATCACGATCGCCGCCCAGGCCCTGGGCATCGCGCAGGGCGCTTTGGACTACGCGATCGGCTATGTGAAGGAACGCAAGCAGTTCGGCAAACCCATCGCCGACTTCCAAGGCGTCCAATTCATGATCGCCGACATGGCCATGAAGCTGGAAGGCGCACGCCAGCTCACCTACCACGCCGCCATCAAATCCGAACGAGCCTTCCACGGCGAGACGGTCCCCGACCTGACGTTCGTGTCCTCGGCCTGCAAATGCCTGGCCTCGGACGTGGCGATGGACGTCACCACCGACGCCGTCCAGCTCCTGGGCGGCTACGGCTACACCAGCGACTTCCCGGTAGAGCGCATGATGCGCGACGCCAAAATCACCCAAATCTACGAAGGCACCAACCAGATCCAGCGCGTCGTCATGGCCCGCCAGCTCCTCAAGTAACACCAGCTCCACGAACCGCCCCCTTGCGCCGACGGCCAAGGGGGCGTTCCTCTGCTCAGGATCCGATGCGCCGCCCAGGATGATCAAGCCAGATCTCCCTGCGATCGCCTTCGAACGTGGCCTTCTCAGAGGCTCCACAACCGCACGGTCTTGTCGTGGCTGGCAGTGGCCAGAGCAGTGCCGTCAGGACTGAACGCAACCGACCGCACCCAACCAGTGTGACCGAGAAGCTCGCCAAGAGGCTGCCGAGTCGCGACGTCCCACAACCACACCTTCTTATCCTCACCGCCCGTGGCCATGATCGCCCCATCCGGGCTGAACGCCACTGACAGGGCACTGCCAGTACGAAGTTCACCGACGGGCCGCTGCGTCACGACGTCCCACAGCCACACCGTCTTATCTCTGCCTCCGGTGGCCAAAATCGCGCCATCCGGACTGAACGCCACCGACCGCACCCGACCAGTGTGACCGGCAAGAGGCTCGCCAAGAGGCCGCCGAGTCGCGACATCCCACAATCGCACTGCCCTTCCACAGGCGATGGCCAGAGTGGTGCCATCCGGACTGAACGCCGCCGACCGCGCCCAATCAGTGTCACCGGCAAGAGGCTCGCCAAAAGGCCGCCGAGACGCAACATCCCAAAATCGCACCGGCCCATCGTCGCCACCCGTTACGAGAGTGGTCCCATCCGGACTGAACGCCACCGACCGCACCCGACCAGTGTGACCGGCAAGAGGCTCGCCAAAAGGCCGCCGAGACGCAACATCCCACAACCACACCGTCTCTGCACGGGCGATGGCCAGAGTCGCCCCATCAGGACTAAACACTACCGACCAAGCGGCACGAAAATCATGAGAATAGTATTTATGCAGATCTTCGAACCCAAACCGAACCAACGAGCCGCCCATGAGTACGAAAATATATCGCCAAGGAGAACCGAAAATAAAGTCCCCGTGCAGCCCGAAGCCGCGTTCACTATTAGTGAAATAATGAACGAGAACGAGGGAAATAATGACGACTCCTGCGAAAATAGACCACGAATCCCAGACCGCATTCTTATAAGAGAAGAAACGAACGGTATCCAGCTTGGCGGGGAGGTGGAGTTCGACTGATGAGTTCACGGGCGGGCGTCGTGGTTGCCGCCGCTCCTGCAGTTTCGTTGGAGAGCCCGGCGCGGGCGGTATTGTTAGGGTAGTTGCGGCGTGGGTGGCCGTGGGGCGGTCGCCGGGGTCGAAGGACATGAGGTCGTCTAGGACGGGTTTTAGCGGTCCGGCTTTGGTCGCGGGATCGGGTTTGCCATCGGCGATCTTCACGATCAGCTTTGGGATGGTTTCCGCTTCGAAGGGTGGGCGGCCTTCTACGGCGGAATAAAGAGTGGCTCCGAGCGACCACATGTCGGATTCCTTGGTGGCTTTTTCGCCACTGATCTGCTCGGGAGCCATATAGGCGAGGGTGCCGATGATGGCGCCGTGGGGGGTGAGGGTGGCCTCACCGGCGACGGCCGCGATACCGAAGTCAGTGACCACAACGCGGCCGTCTTCGATCAGGATGTTGGCGGGTTTGATGTCGCGGTGCACGATCTCGGCGTCATGCGCGACCTGGAGGGCTTCGGCGACCCTGGCGCCGATGCGGGCCACCTCGGCCGCCGACAACGCCCCGTCCGATTTGATGATCTGGTCCAGAGATCGGCCGTGAACGAGTTCCATCACGATCCACGGCAGGCCGTCCTCGTCGGAGAACCAGTCGTACACGGTGATGATCGAGGGATGTTTGAGTTGTCCGGCCGCCCTGGCCTCGCGCTTCATCCGCGTCACCGCATCCGCTCGAGCGGCGGCGGCCAGCCCGTGCGGCAACATAAGTTGTTTGAGGGCCACTTCACGGCCGATTCGTTCGTCTTCGGCACGCCATACCGCGCCCATTCCGCCCTGGCCGAGCACCTCCACGAGGCGATATCGACCTTCCAGAATCCTGCCCGCATTATGGTCCACGAACGGTAGACAACCACACCAGAACCGCCCGAAACGGCAACCAGAAGCCGATCGTGATCGTCCTGTGCCTCACCCCGGCCCGCGACCCCGGACTAACGTCACACCTTGTCAGAATCCGAGTAGGCAGCACGGTCTACGTTGATCGCTGATGCGAAAACGCCTCACGGGGACGACCATGGCGGCGGAAGCACTGCGCCGTTCTCCGGGCAGGACCGTCGATGCTCGGCGGATTGCGCCGGTCCGATCACGATGCCTTCCGCAGTTTCAACCGGCCGTCCGGTTCCCGCGATCCATCCCAGAACCACAGCGCATCGGCTCGCAACACCCACAGGGTGCCGGTTTCCTGCCCCCACCATGCCCACACCACCCCAGCCTGCCTCCGCCCCCAGCGCACCAGCGCCGCCCGCTGATCGGCACTCACCGGCTCGCCGGCCCCGGCCCACCCGCTCATGCCGCCGACCGTCCGCTCACGCCGTCTCGCAACCGCAGAGGAGGGCCCAGTGCACGGCCGTTCCGAAGCGCAGGTTCACCGGCTGCCACCATGCAGTCACGTCACCCACGATCGCCAGACCGCGTCCGGACACCAGTTCCGACGAGCCGACCGCACCATTCGCCAGCGCCGCCAGCTCTGCGAGCTCCTCCGCGTTTGCTTCCGGTACCTCGAGATCGGCACCCTGCCCCGTGTCGAGCTGCAGCATCATCCCGAGCACCATTCCGCCCCGGTGATTGATCTCCAGCGAGCACGTCCCCCCGCTGCCGTATCGGATGCAGTTCGTGAACAGCTCCGACACAACCAGTTCCGCATCGTCTGCGCCGCCGCAACCCGCCAGCCACGCGCGGGCCGACGAACGCACTGCCCGGCACAGCCCTTCCTCCGGGGCAGCCACCAAGCACCGCGTCCGCTCGCCTGGATCAATCCCTGCGTTGAGGACCAGCCCGCTCTCTGGGATCACTGATCCCGACCTAGGTAGAGCTACCTCGCGACGTCCCATCTCCGCACCTCCTGCTCAAAGAACAAGCCGGGATCGCCACATCGCACTGGCCGCGTAGGCCGATCCTGCTGTCGTGCTCAGCATGCTCCAGCTAACCATGTAAATGCAAGGTATGCATCTAACCTGTATGCACTTGCTTCATACGCTTGTGATCGCTCTGCATCCCAGGCAGACTTCCGATCAATCACAAGCTGGGAGGTCAGGTCATGGCTAAGCCTGCGAAACCGCCGACGGTCCGTCTACGTCGCTTTGGTGCGGAGATGCTGAGGCTTCGCAACGAGGCAGGTCTTACCCGCGATGAAGTCGAGGCACAAACCAAGATCAATGGCGCAACGCTCTATCGCGTAGAGACCGCACGCGTCCGACCGCAGGTACGCACGGCCACGACCCTCATGGAGCTCTATCGCGTCCCGCAGGAAGATCAGGAACGCCTTCTGGCACTGCTCCGCGACAGCAGCCAGCGTGGGGGATGGATCAATACGTTCAAGGGCGAGCTACCCGAGCGGTACACGACGTACATCTACTTCGAGGAGGAGGCCGATACGGTCTGGAACTACCAGGCCGCGTTCGTGCCGGGCCTGTTGCAGACGAAGGATTATGCCGAGGCGGTGATTCGCGGAACCCTGCCCGAGGCAACGGACGATGAGATCAGGGCGAGGGTCGAGGCCCGGATCAACCGACAGGAGCTGCTCTACCGGCAACCGCTGCTCAAGCTGTGGTTGATCATCGACGAGGCCGTCTTGGTCCGCACAGTCGGCAGCCCGGCCTTGCTCGCCGAGCAACTGGGGCACCTGATCAAGGTCTCGCGCCTTCCGAACGTCACGCTCCAAGTCGTTCCGTTCGATGCGGGGGGCGCATCCGGGCATGCCGGGGTCGTTTGTGGTCATGCGATTTGCTGAATCCGCCAGTACGGACGTCGTTTACATCGACAGCATGGCCGGTGATCTCTTCCTAGAGGAGGAGCGCGACGTCAGCCGTTATACGGTGATGTTTGAGCATCTGCGCGCTATCGCCCTCAGCCCGGCGGCATCGGCTGCCCTGATCGAGAGGCGCGCTTCCGAAGGTAAGTGAGAGGAGGTGCGGGGCCGATGAGCACTCTCGACCTGTCCCGCGCCCAGTGGCGCAAGAGCACCCACAGCAGCGGTAACGGCGAGTGCGTCGAGCTCGCCGAGGCTGGCCGTCGCGATATCGCAGTCCGTGACTCCAAACATCCCGCCATCGCTCCGCTGCTGATCAGCCGCGCCTCATTGCGCAAGTTGATCTCCGCATCCGCCACCCACCCCTAGATCAACTTTCTGAGCCCGGTGCCCGACCTCTTGAACGAGTATCTGGAGATCATCAGATGACGCCCAGTCCCCAGTGGCGCAAGAGCAGCTACAGCAACGCGACGTCAGGGGACTGTGTTGAGTCTGCGATCCTCCTCGGCTCCGTCGGGCTACGCGATTCGAAACATCCCGAGCACGGCCACCACGTGTACAGCCGCGCCACCTACAGCGCTCTCCTCAACGCGATCAAAGCGGGCCACGTCTAGGCTGCCATCCCACCGATCGATCCACGGGAAGGGTGGTCCGCGCGTGAGCGACGAACTCCGGGAGGTCACCGGGTTTCTCTACGAGATGGGCCTGCTCAAACGCTTCAAACGAACCGGCTGGTCCACCGTCGGCGTCCCGCTCCCCGAATCCATCGCCGACCACACCTTCCGCGTCAGCGTCATCGCCTCCGTCATCGCCACCCTCGAAGGAGCCGACCCCCAACGCGCCTCCTTCCTCGCTCTCTGGCACGACTCCCAAGAAACCCGCACCACCGACCTCCCCCACCTCGCCAAGCGCTACGTGACCGCCGCCCCCAACGGCGACGTCACCGCCGACCAGGTCCGGGCACTCCCCGAAACGATCGGCGGCCTCGTGCGAGCAGCCGTCACCGAATACGAAGCCGCCGAAACCCTCGAAGCCCGCTGCGCCCGCGACGCCGACAAACTCGAATGCCTCCTCCAAGCCCGCGAATACCAGGAGCAAGGCCATGCGAACGTCCAGCCCTGGATCGACAGCTCCCTCAACAGCCTGAACACCGGCACCGCCAAAGCCATCGCCACCGAAGCCCTCACCCAGAACACCCTCGCCTGGCTCGAAGAAGCCCGAAACACCCGCGCCGATTGAGCGCTCCCCAAGCGCTTGCTGTGAAGTACCTTCGGCTGAACCGTTCAGGTCTAGCGTCGGAGGGCTTCGACTGGTTCGATCTTTCCTGCTCGCCAGGCCGGATACAGCCCGGCCAGGATGCCGGTGATCGCCCCGATGACGGGGGCGGGGAGGACGGTCTCCGGGGCCAGGATGGGGGTCCAGTCCTGGAACAGTGCCGTGCCCACGACGACGGCGACGCCGAGGCTGGTGCCGATCAGCCCGCCGAGTAGTCCGAGTACCGCGGATTCCGTGAGGAATTGGCTGGCGATATGCCTTCGGCGGGCGCCGAGCGAGCGTCTCAGCCCGATTTCGGACGTCCGCTCGAGAACGGCCACCAAAGTGGTGTTGGCGATACCCACCGCTCCGATGACCAGACAGATGCCGGCCAAAGCGAGAAAGAGCGAGCCGAGGTCGGTCCCGACCTGGTTCCTGAGCTGCTTGGGATCCGGCGGGGCGGTTACTTTAAAGCGGTCAGGCTGGTCTGGCCGAATGGCGAGGGCCGCCTGGGAGGCGATCAATTGAGCAGCGCCCAGCCTGGTCTCGATCAACACCTTGGGCGATTGGCCCTCTGACGCGTTGAGCTTTCCCCAGAGATCCACCGCTGTGCTGGAAGGGACGATGACTGACAGGAGCGTCTCGGCCTGACGTTCGACGTCGTCGATGATTCCGACGACGGTCAAAGCCACATCCCCCACAAAGATCGCTGGCTGGGCGTCCATTCTCGTGATTCCGAGCCTCGCGGCCGCGGCCCTTCCCAGAACACATACCCTGAGGCCGTGTTTCTGGTGGAAGGCGTCGAAGAGCCGTCCGGAACCGACCTTGGCGTGAATGGCAGCCAGGTAGCCCGGGCTGGCGGCCAGGACCGTCAACGGTTCACCGCCATCGTCACCCAACCGTGGTGGCCTCGCGTAGACGTTGACACCGCCCGCACCGAGCTTCGGCTGCCAGAACACCCCGGCGTTGACGACTCCGTTGAGGGCCGCAAGGCGCTGTTCGGTGTCTTTCGGATACGCGAAATCGGCTGTGGTCGGGTCTTGAGGGGCATCCTCGACCATGACCTCGGTGGCCGCCAGAGCCGTGAAGCGCTTGGAGATCTGGCCACTCGCCGTCGCGGTGAGGCCGAGGACCGCGACGAATGCGGCCACCCCCAAAAGCGTCCCCAGCACGGTCAGACTTGCTCTGGCCGGGCGGGCGAGCATCGCGGAAAGTGCTTCCTCCACCGCATCCCGTACAGCCAAACGAGTGGGCTCAATGCGTGCGGTCTTGCGACTCATGCTGTACTCACCGTGGTTTGGACGGCCTCAACGGACAGCTCACCCGGATCTGCTTCACGGAGCAGCCCGTCCCGGATCACCACGGCCCGCTGGCCTCTCGCCGCCACACCAGGATCATGTGTGACGATCATGACCGTGAAGCCGTCGGCATGGAGTTCGTCAATGAGGCCGAGAACGGTCTGGGCGGTTTTGGAATCCAGGTTTCCCGTCGGTTCATCGCACAGGAGAAGGCTGGGTCGGTTAACCAGGGCCCGGGCGATCGCGACCCTTTGACGCTCTCCGCCGGACATCTGACCGGTGGCCGCATCCAGCCTGTGGCCGAGCCCCACCCGCTCCAGCATTTCCTCCGCCATCTTGCGGCGGGCCTTACGTGCCCCTCCGGTGTAAAGGAGGGACAGCATGACGTTCTCGACGGCGCTCCGCTGTGCGAGCAGGTGAAATGACTGGAACACAAAGCCGATCCTGCGACCACGCAAAGCGGTGCGGTCTCGCTCGTTCAGGGCTGCGGTGTCGATGCCGTCCAACCGGTAAATTCCCTGAGACGGCCTGTCCAGCATTCCGGCGACGTTGAGAAACGTGGACTTGCCCGAACCTGACGGACCGACCACCGTCACATATTCGCCGCGCCGGATGACCAGGTCAGCGGGCTTCAGGGCCGTCACCGGCGGCGGCCCTGGATAGATGCGGCCTACCCCCGCGAACTCGATGACCGGCGTCATCCGGCGCCCACCACGACCTTGTCGCCGTCCTGTAGTTCATCGGTCTTGACTTCGACGAAGCCACCGCCAAGGGCACCGGTGGTAACCGTGACCCGAGCCTGAGTGCCGTCCGCGCCGATTTTGACGACCTGGGTACTGCCGTCCGCGACCGCATAGATCGCCGAAGCCGGCACGACCAGGACCGGCTTATCGGTCGAGGCCGCTTCGATGGTCAGCCGCACGTCCTGGCCCGCGAGTTTCTCCGGTAGGGGACGGACTCCCTCGACCACGATCGGATGACCGGGCTCAGCCGGGCCCGTGCCGTCGCCGCCTTCTCCCGTCACGAAGGGACCGATGGACACCACGCGTCCCCGGGCCTCGATCCCCGTCTCCTCAGAGAGGATCTTCACTGCCCGGCCTGCTTTGACCAGCTTCCTGTCGACCTGTGACAGCCGTCCCTGCACGACCAGTTCACCGGCGGCCAGTTTCAGCACCACACCTTTGACCTCGGCGCCGAGGGCAGCCTTGGCTTCGATGACCCGCGCGGGGAACTTCGGAACGAACACGACCTCCCCCGATCGCAGCACCACGGCCTTCTTTGGCTTCTCCGGCTTCCCTTTGTCCTGAGGGTCATCGACCGTCGGCTTCTCGGCGGTCGGGACCTCCTCGACCACCGGATCGAACCCTCCGACCTCGAACAGCCGCTTCACCGCAGCCTGAGTTCCCACCCCATATATCCCCGGGTTATCCGCGATCGCATATCCCAGAGACCGCAGCGCGCTCTGAACCTGCACCACATCAGGCCCCTTCATGCCCTGCCGCAAATCGCGATAAGCGGGAACCTTTCCCGGCAAGGCAATGATCGGCCGTCCGGAGATCACGGAAACAACTTCCCCAGCCCGCACCCGTCTCCCCACCTTCAACGGCGGAGCCGACACCACCAATTTTCCGGCCTCAGCAGAGGCCGCCGGGGAAACCTCAATCGTCCGCCCTGGCGCCACGGTTCCCCGAAGGGTCACCGTCTCTCGCAGAACCCGCCGCTCCACCGTCGCGGAAATCACCGAGGCCTTTGGCGCCTCGGCCTCGGCCGCCAGCTGCTCGGGTGACTTCACCAACGTCGAAGCCCCAAGCCCGGCAACCGACACCGCTACCGCCCCAGCCGCCGTCAAGAGCAGTACCCGGCGCCTACCCCGCAACGGCTTGGCCGCAGGACGCTCCGGCGCAGCCACCTGCGCCGACCGGTCGAGTTCAGAGATATCAGACACCAGACCTCGAATAATGGGGAGGTAACGCGCGATCCGCGACAACCTACCGGATAAACCCCCCAAGGCACCGCCCCTCAGCCGCAACCACCCGACCCCTTTCGCCAGCCCGCCAACCAACGCAACCCGGCCACCCCCTGGCCGACACCGATGCGCGCCGAGGACAAAACCCGCCCACCGCACTCTCGGCGCTCCCGGCCACACCGAGAGCCACTTGCCAAATTGGGAGGTTGCCCGCAACCTGCATCCCTTGCCAGGAGGCAAAGGTAGATCGGCTCTTGTGCAGACCGGGGCCATATGTAAAGATCAACTCTGTTTTCGCCTGGCTGGAAGGAACGAACATGCAGCTAAGAAATGTTGCGCTCATCGGCCTGGTCCTCCTCCTCCTCGGCCTCTCAGGATGCGCCTCGGATAAGGGTGAGGCCAGCGGTGGCGATCAGCAGGTGAAATCAGATGCACCGGATTACGAACCGGTCAACCCCGGGGCAGCCAAAGGCGGAATCGCACTTCCCCTGGATGCTTATATTCTGACCCCTCAGCAGCAGGCCGACTACGATATTGCCGTTCAACTTGTCGCACGCGACTGCATGAAGGAGTTCGGGCTGACCTGGGCTCCGGTCGCCACGCGGACTGCCATCCCGGACCAAGGCCGCAACAGCAGGCTGTTCGGCGTTCAGGATGCGGATAGTGCGGCACGGTTTGGCTATCGTGGTGGTCCCGCAGGGCAGGATCCCACCCCACCAGGACTTTCCGGGTATCGGAAGCCCACTCCGGTCGAACACAACGTCTACTACGGCGAGGGCCAGCTCTCAGAGTACAACGGCAAGGCCATTCCGCCCAAGGGTTGCGGAGGCGGGGCACATGGCAAGCTCGTCAAGGCCGAGCTCATCGACGTCATCATGTATCCGCCAACGCTGCGCGACGAGGCCCTCGACAGGACGAATGCCGACCCCCGAGTGAAGCAGGCCCTTGAAAAGTGGAAATCATGCATGAAAGGTCGCGGCTACTCCTACAGCAGTCCGGCAAAGGCCGTCGACGACCCGGCATTCAGCCACAAGGTTGATGCAACGCATCCCATTTCGCGCCGGGAGATCCAGACAGCGGCGGCCGACGTGGAATGCAAGCTCAAGGCGAACTACACAGGAACCGCTTTCGCGGCACAGAAGTCCTACGAACTTCAGGTGCTAGAGAAGAATTCCGAACGCCTCGACCAAGTGAAGACATCGATCCAGCAGATGATCCGCAACACCGGCTTGGTTCTGGAAGGAAAACCGCCACAGCTATAGCCGACTTTCGCTGGCACATCCAGAAGTGACGCCTGGAGTCCTGGACTCCGCGAATCTGGTGGGTGCCCGCGACCGCGTCCAGGTTGTGGTCGTTGGTTAGGGGTGGGGGGTGGTCAGCACGGCTAGGTGGGCGAGCGAGCCGGGGACGTCGTCGATGACTAGGTAGTCGGCGGCTGCGTAGGTCGGGATCTCGGCGGGCTTCGGGCACCAGACGATCACGTCGAGGCCGGCCTTGTGGGCCACCTCGACGCAGTGGGTGAAGGGGCGCTGTTTGCCTGAGGCGGGCTCGCAGGAGCCGGTGTGGAGGGCGATCGCGTCCAGGCCCAGGCCGGCGGCGGCCGCGACGGCGTGGCCGATGGGGAACCACAGCCAGGTCAGGAGGCCTAGGGGGACGCCCAGGTCGGAGAAGCGCATCAGGAGTGCCGGGTCGAACGAGGTGATCATTAGGGGGCGGCGTAGGGCCTCGGTGGCGACCAGCTTTCTGAGCAGGGGGGCGGTTCGGTAGTCGAGCGCGTCCTCCAGGACGGTCTTGACGTCGATGTCGATGCCGATCTCCGGCGGGAGCGCCTCGAACACCTCCTCCAGGCGCAGGAGGCCCTGGCCGTCGCCGTCCATGAGGAACGCCCCGTCAGCGGTCACCGGATCGTGGCGGAGCACGAGCGTGTCGGCGGCCGTCCGCTGGACGTCGATCTCGACCCAGCTCAGCCCCTGCTCGACGGCGCCCAGCAGGGATTCCAGGGTGTTCTCCGCCGCGCCGGTGCCGCCGCCGCGGTGCCCGATGAGGGTCGGTGCCATGGGCGTCCTTTCGGTTGGTCCGGGACCACTAAACTTCCGGGATGTGAGAAGTCCAGGTCAGATGCCGGTTGTCGGAATGGTGGGGGGCGGCCAGCTCGCCCGCATGACGCAGGGCGCCGCGATCGCGCTCGGGGTGCGGCTGCGGGTGCTCGCCGAACGTCCCGACGACTCGGCCGCGCTGGTCTGCGCCGACGTCCGGATCGGCTCCCACACCTCCCTCGACGACCTGCTGGCCTTCGCCGACGGCTGTGACGTCGTCACCTGGGACCACGAGCACGTGCCCGCCGAGCACATCCAGGCGCTGGAGGCCGCGGGCGTGCGCTGCCTGCCCGGTTCGGCGGCGCTGCTGCACGCCCAGGACAAGCTGGTGATGCGCCGCAGGCTGAGCGCGCTCGGCGCGCCCTGCCCTGGCTTCGCCCCGGTTCACACGGTCGACGATGTCACGGCGTTCGCCGAAAAGCACGGATGGCCGGTCGTGGTGAAGGCCGTCAGGGGTGGCTACGACGGCAAGGGCGTCTGGGTGGTCAGGGACGCCGGGTCGGCCGCCGAACCCCTCGCGTCGGGGGCCGAGCTGATGGTCGAGGAGTTCGTGCCTTTCCAGCGCGAGCTGGCCGCCCTGGTGGCGCGCTCCCCGCACGGGCAGGGCGCGGCCTGGCCGATCGTCGAGACCGTCCAGCAGGACGGCATCTGCGTCGAGGTGATCGCCCCCGCCGAGGGGCTCGACCCCGAGACCGCCGCGCAGGCCCAGCGCCTCGCCCTGCGGATCGCCGAGGAGCTCGACGTGGTCGGGCTGCTGGCCGTCGAACTGTTCGCGACCGACGGCGGCCTGATCGTCAACGAACTGGCCATGCGCCCCCACAACTCGGGCCACTGGACCACCGACGGCAGCGTCACCTCCCAGTTCGAGCAGCACCTGCGGGCCGTCCTTGACCTGCCGCTCGGCGACACCGCCCCGCACGCCCCCTGGACGGTCATGGGCAACCTGCTCGGCGGCGACGACCCCGATCTGTACGACCGTTACGAGCACTGCATGGCCCACGACCCCGGGCTGAAGATCCACTTCTATGGCAAGGACGTCCGTCCCGGCCGCAAGATCGGCCACGTGAACGTGCTCGGCGACGACCTGCCGAAGCTGCGGGCGCGGGCCGAACACGCCTCGCTCTACCTACGCGACCCGGGTCTCGTCTACCCGGAAGAGAGGAAGTAAATGTCCCCGCTGGTGGGCGTCGTCATGGGCTCGGACTCGGACTGGCCGGTCATGCGGGCCGCGGCCGAAGCCCTGGAGGAGTTCGGGATCCCGTACGAGGCCGATGTGGTCTCCGCGCACCGGATGCCCCTCGACATGATCGAGTACGGCACGGAGGCGGCGTCCCGCGGCCTCAAGGTGATCATCGCGGGGGCGGGTGGCGCGGCCCATCTGCCCGGAATGCTGGCCTCCGTCACCCCGCTGCCGGTGATCGGCGTGCCCGTCCCGCTGAAGTACCTGGACGGCATGGACTCGCTGCTGTCGATCGTCCAGATGCCCGCGGGCGTCCCGGTCGCGACGGTCGCGGTGGGCGCCGCCAGAAACGCGGGCCTGCTCGCGGTCCGGATCCTGGCGACGGCCGACCAGGGGCTCCAGCAGAAGATGCTGGGCTTCCAGCAGGACCTCTACGGCCAGGCCAAGGCCAAGGGCGCCGCCCTCCGCGAACGCCTCGCCGACGAGACCTGACGGACCCCGGGGAATGCCCGGGTGATCCAGAAGCGTTCACGCTTCGGCTCGTCAAGACCGTTACGAGAAAGGCAGTCTCCTTGACCTTCGTCGCTGAGCTGAGTCCGCGGCTGCGGCGCGTCGCCAGGGAACTGGCCAAGTTCGGCAGTGTCGGCGCGATCGCGTTCGTGATCACGATGCTGCTGAACAACCTGTTCCGGTACGGGCTGAGCCTGGGCCCGCTGACGTCCCTGACCCTCGCGACGGTCGCCGCGACGACCTTCGCCTACTTCGCGAACCGGCACTGGACGTTCCGGCATCGCGAGCGCGGCGGCCTGGGCCGGGAGTACGTCCTGTTCTTCGGCCTCAACGGCATCGGGCTGGTGATCACCCAGCTCTTCGTGGGGCTGGTCTACTACGTCCTGCACCTGCACTCGCCGTTCTGGTTCAACACCGCGACCGTCGCGGGCACGGCCGCCGCGACCGTCTTCCGGTTCTGGGCCTACCGCAAATGGGTGTTCACCGCTCAGGCCGGCCCGATCACGACCCGCTCCTCGGCCAGCCTGGCCTCCTCGCGCCGACGCATGAAGACCGCGAACACGGCGGGCTTGGCCTGGATCAGCTCCAGCCGGCCGCCGTCCACCGCGGCCAGCGAGCGCGCCAGATAGAGCCCGAGACCGGTGCCGCCGGCCCCGCTGACACTCCGATCGAAGATCGACTTGGCGAGGTCGGGCGGGACGCCGGGACCCTCGTCGCCCACCTCGACGACCACATGCTGCTTCTGCAGCCTGGTCCGCAGGGTGACGGTGCCCGCGCCGTGCATCAGCGAGTTGTCCAGCAGGGTCGCCACGATCTGGGACAGGCAGCTCGGCGTCACCACGGCCTCCAGATCGGGCTCGCCGAACACCTGGATGTCGCGGCCGTCCTTGGCGAAGATCGGCCGCCACTCCTCGACCTGCTGGGAGACGACGTCGTCGACCACGGTCGGGACGGCGGCGCCCGTCCGGTCGTGCTTGGCGCGGGCCAGCAGCTGCTCCACGACCGCCACGAGACGTTCGGCCTGGGCGAGGGCGGCGTGGCCCTCCTCCCGCACGACGTCCGGGTAGTCGGCGGCCTCGACCATCTCCTCCAGGCGCATCGTGAGGGCCGTCAGAGGGGTGCGGAGCTGGTGGCTGGCGTCCGAGGCGAACTCGCGGCTCGCGGCCAGCAGATCGGCGATCCGGACGGCGCTGCTGTCGAGGACCTCGGCGACCTTGTCGACCTCGGGGATCCCGTAGCGGCGGCGGCGCGGCCTGGCGTTGCCGGTGCCCAGCCGTTCGGCGGTGTCGGCCAGATCGACCAGCGGCAGGGTCAGTTTGCGGGCCAGCACCATCGCCATGACCACCGCCACCGCGATCGCCAGCAGGACCAGGCTGAGGATCAGCATGAGCTGCTGGGCGACGTCCTCGCGGACGTCGGCGCGCAGCCGGTAGGCCGTCACCGTGATGTTGTCGGAGTTGCTGGCCTTGTGGATGGTCGGGCCGTCCAGTTCGGGGCCCGCGGTCAGATCGGTGCCGTCGGGCAGCTCGATCTCGAAGTGGTAGCCCGGATAGGCGCGGGCGATCTCGTCGGCGTCGGGCTTCTCGCCCTTGCTCAGCGGGACCTCGATCTCCTTGATCAGCGAGGCCGCCTTCAACCCGAGCGACTGGTCGGCCTCCTCATAGATGAAACGGCTCATCACGAAGGCCAGCGGAATGCCGAGCAGCAAGATCGCTGTGATCGCGACGCCGAGAGTCGACAGGAGCAGTCGGCGTCTCATGTTCTTTTCCTTATGGCCGTGGTTGCCCGTGTTCGACGGGCAACCCCCCGTTCGTCAGTGCACCCGCAGGTCGAGCGGTCCGTGCGCCAGGTCAGTCGCCCCGCTCGAACCGGAAGCCCACCCCGCGGACCGTGGTGATGTAGCGCGGGCTGGCGGCGTCGTCGCCGAGCTTGCGGCGCAGCCACGAGATGTGCATGTCGAGCGTCTTGGTCGAACCCCACCAGTTGGTGTCCCAGACCTCCCTCATGATCTGCTCTCTGGTGACCACCTTGCCCGCGTCGCGTACCAGGACCCGGAGCAGGTCGAACTCCTTGGTGGTGAGCTGGAGTTCGTTGTCGCCCATCCACGCGCGGCGCGACTCGGCGTCGATCCGCACCCCCTGGACGATCGGGGTCTCGGTGGAGCCGCGGCGCAGCAGCGCACGGACCCGCGCGAGCAGTTCGGCAAGGCGGAACGGCTTGGTGACGTAGTCGTCGGCGCCCGCGTCGAGACCGACGACGGTGTCGACCTCGTCGGCGCGGGCGGTCAGGATCAGGATGGGGACGCCGTGGCCTTCGGAACGGACCCGGCGGGCCACCTCAAGCCCGTCGAGCTCGGGCAGACCGAGGTCGAGCACGATGAGGTCCACACCTCCCCCGAGAGCCCGTTCCAGGGCCTGCGGTCCATCGGGGCTCACTTCGACGTTGTACCCCTCGCGGCGCAGCGCGCGGGCGAGAGGCTCGGAGATGGACGTGTCGTCCTCGGCGAGCAGTACTGAGGTCATGGGACCGATCGTAGGGCCATTCATGAACGTTTCCTGGCTAAGGACACAGGCTTGACCTGCGGTTTAACACTCGTAGTACATGCTTAAACACGGCAGATTATGACTTAGTGGAGGCAACTACCCGATGTCACGGACGTTGGTGCGCCCCGCGCCCGACGTCGCTCGCGCGGTCGGAGCGGTGCTGTTCTTGGGAATTGCGGCCCTGCACTTTCTGGCATTGCCGCAGGGTTTCCTCATCGAGGCCTGGGTGGGCGTGTCCTTGGTGCTCGCTTTCTTGATGGCGCTGTTCGGGACGGTCGGACTGCTCGTGGAGAACACCGCGCGGGTCTGGTGGTACGCCCTCGTGGAGGGCGTCCTGAACATGGGCGGATGGTTCCTGACCAGGGTCAACGACCTGCCCGTCACCCCCACCTACGACACCAGGGGAGGCTGGATGCGCTCCCACGGGCTGCTGCTGTTCTTCTGCGGGACGTGCCTGGCGACCCTGTCGGTGTGGATGCTGCGGCTGCGTCATCTCGACAAGCACGAACCCCTCGCCTCGGCCCGCGACCGGCTGCTGCACCGCTGATCAGGGCGTCAGCAGGACGGCCGAGGAGCCGCCCGGCAGGGTCAGTTCGCCGCCTTCCAGCCGGACCTCATCAGAGCTGCCCAGCCTGAGTTCGCCGTCGGCGGGGAGCACCAGCTCGCCGGGCCCGAAGTTGACGACCGCGCGGAGCGCGCCGCGGTCCATCGAGAGCCAGCGGGCCGCCTCGTCGTAGGCGACCTTCGGCGGGGTCAGGCCGGGCGTGGCGCGCAGCGCGATCAGGGCGCGATACCAGGCCAGGAGCGCCTGGTTGGACTCGTTCCAGTCGAGGACCGAGGCGGCGTGGGTGGCGGGATCCTGCGGGTCGGGGATCTCGCCCGCGTGGCCGTGCTCGCGGCGGCGTCCCTCGGTGACGGCGCGGCCCAGCTCAGGGTCGGTGTGGTCGGTGAAATAGGCGAACGGGGTGGAAGCGCCCCACTCCTCCCCCATGAAGATCAGCGGGGTGGTGGGGGCGAGCAGGACCAGCGGGGAGCCGAGCAGCAGCAGCGCGGGCGGGAGCCGGTCGCCGTGCGGGCGGTTACCGATCTGGTCGTGGTTCTGCAGCGAGACGACGAAGCGTTCGCGCGGGGCGTCCGGATCGACCGGACGGCCGTGGGAGCGGCCCCGGAACACCGAGTGGCAGCCGTCGTGGACATGGAGCTCCGTCAGGGCCTTGGCGAGGGTGCCGAGCGGGCCGTAGTCGACGTAGTAGGTGTGGCGTTCCCCGGTCAGCGCGGCGTGCAGGGCGTGGTGGAGATCGTCGCTCCAGACCCCGTCCAGACCGCGGCCGCCGGCCTCCCGGTCGGTGACCAGCCGGGGGTCGTTCTGGTCGGACTCGGCGATGATCAGGCCGTCGAGGGCGGCGAGCTCCTCCAGCAGCGGGTGGGCGCGGGTGTCGCGGAAGGCGTGGACGGCGTCGAGGCGCAGGCCGTCCAGATGGAAGTCGTGCAGCCAGGCGCGGGCGTTGGCCAGGAACAGGGCGCGGACCTCGTCGGAGCCCGGCTGGTCCAGGTTGACGGCGTCGCCCCAGGGGGTGGGGCCGTGGGCATCGGTGAAGTAGGGGCCGAACCGGGGCAACTGGTTGCCGTCCGGGCCGAGATGGTTGTAGACGACGTCCAGGAGGACGCCGAGACCACGGGCGTGGCAGGCGTCGACGAACCGCTTCAGGCCGTCGGGGCCGCCGTACGGCTCGTGGACGGCCCCCGGATGGACGCCGTCGTAACCCCAGCCGTGCCGGCCGGGGAAGGCCGCCACCGGCATCAGCTCGACGAACGCGACGCCCAAGCCCGTCAGATGGTCGAGACGGGCGACGGCGGCGTCGAAAGTGCCCTCGGCGGTGAACGTGCCGACGTGGAGTTCGTAGATCACGCCGCCGAGCGGCGGGGTGCGGTGGGCCTGGTCGGTCCAGGGGAAGCGGGCGTGGTCGTAGACGCGGCTGAGGCCGTGGACGCCGTCGGGCTGCCACGACGAGCGCGGATCGGGGAAGGGGCCCTCGCCGTCCAGGACATAGCCGTAGCCGGAGCCGTGGGCGGCTTCCGTTTCGGCCGTCCAGTGGCCGCGGTCGACGGGGGCCATGGGCAGGCGGACGCCGTCGAGGTCGAGCTCCACCAGGGCGGCGTAGGGCGCCCAGACGTCGAACCGCAAGATCACTCCTCCGGGACGAGCAGCGCGACCGGCAGGGCCGCGAGCAGATCGGACAGCGGGCCGTGGGGGTGGCCCCACAGGACGTCGCGCCAGCGGCCGTCAGGGATCAGGACGGCGTCGCGCCAGCCGCGGGCGTGCTCCAGGC
>NZ_BAAGZI010000022.1:0-33579 GCF_054778695.1 Actinocorallia lasiicapitis | reverse complement strand
GGCCGGCGCGCCCGCGTGCGCGCTGTCGGCGCTGCCCGACGGCGGGCCCGTCATGGCGCGCGTCCAGCGGCTGCTGCATCCGGTCGGCCAGCCCTTTGTGGTGAAGACCATGGCGTTGACCAGTGCTGTTCTCCTGACCGCCGCACCGCTGGTGCTCTGGACCCTTTAGAATGCCGTCATCCTGACGATCCGGCCGTGATCCGTCTTGTCACCAGCAATTGCACAGGGGAGTCCGTGCGCCGAAAAATCGCCTACGGGCTCGTCCTGCTGACGTTGGCGGGCTGCTCGGCGTCGACGGCCGCGCAAGGCCCCGCACCGGCGCCCACGGCCGTCGTCAAACGCGCCCCCGTCGTCATGATCCTCGGCGACAGCTACACCGCGGGCACCCGTGGTGAGAGCGGCGAGCAGACCTACGCGGGGGATCTGGCCCGCAAGCTCGGCTGGCAGGTCATCATCGGCGGGCACCGCGGCACCGGCTTCCTGGCCCGCGGCACGGTCAACAAGAACTTCTCGCGGCTGTTCACCGACCAGTTCGCCTGGCGGCCGGAGCCCGATCTGGTGATGATCGTCGGCGGTCACAACGACGCCACCCGGCAGAACCCCCTGGCCGGGCTGAACGAGGCCGTCACCCAGCTCCTGACCTCGGTGCAGGACCGCTGGCCGACCACCAGGACCGTGCTGGTCGGGCCGATGTGGGGCGGTGAGCCCACCACCCGCGCCTACCTGGTCCGCGACGTCATGAAGCAGTCGGCCGACCAGCTCAAGGTCCCGTTCGTCGACCCGCTCGCCGAACGGTGGATCACCGGCGACGTCAGCGACGGCACCGGCAACGCCGACCTGTACATCCGGGACGACGAGACCCACCCCAACGAGGCGGGCAACGCCTACTTCGCGGACAAGATGGTCGCGGCGCTCAGCCGGCTCGGCCTCACCGACCCGACCAAGTAGCGCCTACCAGGGCCCGTAGGGGCCCATCCGGCGGTTGTCGCCGGGCCCGAACTCCTTGATCGCCGGCCGGACGTCGGCCAGGTAGATCACGGCGGCGATGAACGCGGCGATCGCGAACATGCCGAGCGAGTCCAGGTAGAGGGTGGCGGCGGCGAATCCGAACAGCGTGGCGAACGCCAGGATGATCGTCCACATCTTCTTGGTCTGCTTGTTGGCGGCCGGGAACGCGCCGGCCGGGCGGCGGAGCACGTCGACGAGGGCGAACGCCTCCATCAGGAATCCGATGATCGCCAATCCCCAGAACACCAGTGAGAGCCCGTATTGAATGTCGCCCAGCACTGAGATCACCTTTTCGGTCGTCGCTTGCCGTCACCCTACAAAACAATCGCCCCGCCGCGATGGTTCCGGGCGGGGCGGTCGGCGCGGGAGGCGCTGATCCGAGGGACGTTCACACCGAACGTCAGGCCTCGGTCTTCTTGGCGGCCGGCTTCTTGGCCGTGGTGGCCTTCGGCTTCGGCGCGGGCTTGGGGGCCGGCTTGGGAGCCTCGACCGACTTGGCCTCGGTGGCCTCCTCGATGACCTCGTCGGCGGCCTTGTTGATGACGGTCTTGCCGCGCTCGGCGAGGTCGTCGATCACCTCGGTGACCTTGGCGGTGACGGTCGTGACGTACGCCTGGAGGGCGGTCGAGTCGGCCTTCTCCTGGTACTTGGCGACGTTCTCGCGGACCTCGGTCACCCGGGCGGTGACGGTGCCGCGCACCTTCTCCACGTTGCCGGTGACGGTGGTGCGGATCTTGGTGGCGTCGGTGGTGACGGTGCCCCGGTACTTCTCGTAGTTCTCGGTGACGGTGCCGCGCACCTTGGCGACCTGATCGGGCAGCTCGCGCAGCTTCTCGACGGCGAGGTCGACGGCGCCGGCGCCGGTGTACACGGCCTTGTTGTCACGGATCTTGGCGGCGATGGTCATGCTTCCAGTTCCTTCCGGAGGTTGGTTTCCTGGCTGGTGTCCTGGTCATCGGGGATCGCTTCGTGATCGGGCCCGATGCTTGCGTTCTCTTTCCGGAAGGAGTCGTAGATGTCGAGCAACACCTGCTTCTGCCTTTCGGTGAGAGCGAGGTCGGCGCGTACCGCTGACTGCACATCGGAGTCGGAGTCGCGGTCGGTGAGGATCCCGGCCTGCACGTACAGCACCTCGGCGGAGATCCGCAGACCTTTGGCGATCTGCTGGAGGATCTCGGCGCTCGGCTTGCGCAGCCCGCGCTCCACCTGGCTGAGGTACGGGTTGGAGACACCCGTCTGCTCCGCCAGCTGGCGCAGGGAGATCTTCGCCCGTTGCCTCTGCTCCCTGATGTACTCCCCGATGGAGCCGACCTTCGAACTTGCCATGTCTCCACCCTCCGTCATGCTGCTTGCTCCTGCAAGCGCAAACGGCCCGTTTTGGCGGTGAGACCGGTCACAACTGCCTGCAATAGCAAGCAAAGGGCCGTACTTGAATCGTCATAGTGGCCGTGATCGGGAGCCACTACGCTTTGTCCACATGCTGGGTCGTTCACGGCTTCTCGCCGCCCCCCTCCTTCTCCTGGCCCTGGTGGCCTCACCCGCGCACGCCACCGACCGTGCCACCGTCGTGGCCGCCGCCGACGAGAAGGTGATCTCCGACCGCGTCGACCTGTCCGTCCAGCCCGACGGAACCCTGCTCGCCACCGAGACCATCTCCTACGATTTCGGGACGGAACCGGGCGACGGGTTCGAGCGCACCTTCACCACCAGGATCCACGACACCGAGGACAGGGACCGCACCTTCCAGGTCGTCGACATCCGGGCGTCGCAGGGGTACACCGTCACCGCCGACGTCCACGGCGACCGGACCGTCGTCAAGGTGAAGGGGCCCAAGGCGTCAGGAGTGCAGACGGTCGGGCTGACCTACCAGGTCAAGGGCGCCGTCCAGGCGCTGCGGCGCGGCCAGGAACTGCGCTGGACGGCCGTCGGCGGCTGGGACGTGCCCGTCGTGTCCGCGAACGTCACGGCCGACGCCGGGGTGACCCTGCAGAGCGTCAACTGCTTCGCGGGCGAGGCCGAGAGCGTCATCGGCTGTGGGGAGGTGTCGCGCGGGCCCAAGCAGAAGAAGGCCAGGTTCGGGCAGGAGAACATGCTGCGCGACGAGTACCTGACCGTCGTCGCGGTGCTGCCCGACGGGACCACCACCGGCGCGCCCACCTACGCCGACCGCAAGACGCTGAAGCGGGCGTTCTCCGTCAACGCGGCGACGGGCGGCGCGCTCGGCGTGCTACTGGTGCTGCTGCTCGGCGGGTTCGCACTGCTGTACCTGGCGCGCGGCCGGGACAAGCGGGCCGACGCCCAGTACCGCAGCGAGATCGGCGAGGGCGGGTTCGAACCGCCGAACGGGATCAAGCCGGGGCAGGTCGGCACCCTGATCGACGAGCAGGCCGACGTCATCGACGTCACCGCGTCGATCATCGATCTCGCCGTCCGGGGCTATCTGCTGGTCGAGGAGGACGAGGGGCGCGGTGACTGGACCCTCCGCAAGATCAACCGTCCGGTGAACGATCTGCTGCCGTACGAGCAGATCCTGTACGACGGGCTGTTCGTCGCCGGTGACAGCACCAAACTGTCGCTGCTCGGCGGAACCTTCTCCACGAAGCTGTCGCAGGTCAGGCGGGCCCTGTACGAGGACGTCGTGAAGCACGGCTGGTTCGCGCGCCGTCCCGACACCGTCCGCACCCGCTGGACGGTCGCCGGGTATGTGCTGACGCCGCTGGCCGTCCTCGGCACGATCCTGATGGCGATCTTCACCGATCTCGCGCTCGCCGGTCTCGCACTGATCGTCTTCGGGCTGGCGCTGGTGTTCTTCGGCAAGCACATGCCCGCCAAGACCGCGAAGGGCTCCGCCGTCCTCGCCGACACGCTCGCCTTCCGCACCTACCTGCAGCAGGGCAAGGCCGACGACGTCCCGGACCGCCAGCGGATCGCCTTGTTCTCCCGCTACCTGCCCTACGCCGTGGTCTTCGACCTCGTCGGCCCCTGGGCCAAAACGGTCGAGACCGCCGGCATCGAAGGCGGCGACAACCTCTACTGGTACGAGGGCCCCGCCGAATGGGATCTCTCCCAGTTCGCCGACTCCATGCGCGTCTTCACCTACACCCTGTCCGGCGCCATCTCCCAGTCCCGCCCCTTCCGCAACCGCTAGGCCGCGAGGGCGTAGAGCACGACGGCGGCGGACGCCGCGGCCGTCAGCCCGGCGTGCAGCCGCACCACCCGGTGCCCGTCCATCCGTCCGAGCCTGCGCCGCAGGAGCTGCCCGGAGACGACGGCGCCGCCCGCGTAGGCGACGGCCGTCACGCCCGCGATCAGGACGGGCAGCCCGTGGGCGCGCGGCATCAGCAGGGACAGGGCCAGGACTGTCAGCGCGACCCCGGCGCTCAGCAGCGCCGGGGTCCTGGTGTCGCCGAGCGCGAAGAACACCCGCTGCATGATCTGGAACGCCGAGAACGGCACCAGCGCGAACGCGTACGCCGCCAGGACGGAGCCGGTCAGCGCGGCGTCGTTGGTGAAGTGCGGCAGCAGGACGGGCGCGAGCGCAGGCCCGCCCACGAACAGCAGCGCCGAGGCGGGCACCAGGGCGAGGCCGGTCAGGCGGAGGGCACGCGACAGGTCGGCGGTGACGGCCGCCAGGTCGTGCCCCACGGCGGCGGCCGTCATCCGGGGCGTCAGGCCGGTGATCGCCGTGACCGCGACCAGCGCGTAGGGCACCTGGAAGATCGTGTAGGCGAGCGAGAAGTCGGCGGTGGACTTCGCGGTCAGGCCGAGGGTCGTGAACGCGACGGCCTGGGTGACGGCGACCGAGCCGAGCGTCCAGAGGGCCGTCCTGGCCAGGGCCCGCACCCCGATGCCGCGCGGATCCAGCCGGAGGCGGGGACGGAAACCGGCGCGGCGGCAGGCCAGGGCGAGGACCGTGAGCTGGGCGGCGACCCCGGCGGTCGTCCCGACGGCCAGGACGGTCAGGTTCGCCGACAGGGCGTAGCAGCCGGCCAGCGCGATCACCACGAGGTTGTTGGCGATCGGCGCCCACAGCGGCACGGTGAAGCGGCGGCGGGCGTTCAGGACGGCGGCGAGCAGCGCGCTCATCCCGTAGAAGAAGAGCTGCGGCAGCAGGATCCGGGCCAGCGTGACGGTGACGGGCCGCTGGGCGTCGTCCAGGTCGAGCAGCCCGACGATCGGCCCGGCCGCCAGGACGGCCAGCACCGTGAGCGGGGCCAGCAGGTAGACGATCAGGCTGAGCAGCTTCTCGGCGACCTCGTCGGAGGCCGCGCGGACCAGGAGCGGCACCACGACGGCGGCGAGCATTCCGCCCGCGACCAGCTCGAACACCAGGTTCGGCAGCAGGTTGGCGGTGGCGTAGGCGTTGCGCAGCGCGTCCTGCGCGCCGAACGCCGCCAGCACCGCCGCCGTCCGGGCGAGCCCGGTGAGGCGGGACGCGGCCGTGGCGAGGACCAGGGGGGCGCCGCGCCGGAGAATGCTCATGACGGGCCAGTATGCACCCCGGTAATTGTTGGCGATATGTCTCGTTGGTCGCTGGGGGAGTCGGTAGCCTCTCCCGGACAGGCGCGATCAAGGGGCGATGCGATGCGTGGACGGACGGTGGGTGCGGCCGTCGTGGTCCTGGCGGTGCTGGCGAGCGGGGCCGCCGCCGAGGCGAAACCCAAGGCGAAACCGAAGTGGCGGGATCTGGGCACGGCACGTCCGCTGAAGACGGGCGCGCTCAACCAGATCGAGTTCGCCGGGCCGAAACTCGGCTGGGCGGCGGGCACCGAGGGCGGCAAGTACGCCCTCGCGCTCTGGAGGTTCGAGCGCGGCAAGTGGACGAAGGTCGCGAACCCGTGGACCTTCGCGCCCGCCGGGCTGGCCGTCGCGGGGTCGAAGAAGGCGTGGCTGACGGGCGTCAACCTGACCGGGTCGTTCGCGCTGTACTACAACGGCAAGAAGTGGAAGCAGGTCGGCTTCCCCGGCCCCGGCATCCCCGTCGATCTGGCCGCGGCCCCCGACGGGACGGCCGTGTCCGCCGCCGCCGACCCGTTCAAGGGCGGTTTCACCGTGCAGAGCTGGCGTTTCGGGCGCTGGCAGAAGGCCAAGGTGCCGCTGCCTGCGGGCGCGTCCGTCACCTCCGTCGCGGTCGGCTCCCGCAAGGACATCTGGATCGGCGGCAGCCATCCCGTCGGCGACGGGCTGTTCGGTTCGCTGCTGCTGCACTGGAACGGCAGGGCGTGGCGGCAGATCCCCCTCGCGGGCACCAGCGACACGGCCCGCGGCATCACCAAGATCGTCGTTGACGCGCCGGGCAAGGTCTGGGCGCTGCGCGGCGCCACCGAGACCAGCCTCGTCCGCTACAACGGCCGCTCCGCCGCCGAGGCCCAGCTCCCCGGCAAGGTCGGCGCGCTGACCCTCACCCCGGACGGGGCGGGCGGCGTCTGGGTGCTGCCGTACAGCACGTCCGACACCTCGGCCACCCCCTACCTGCGCTGGAGCAAGGGCCGCTGGCTGCCGATGGCCTGGGGGCCCCGCCGCGTCGGCGTGCCGGGCCTGGGCGACGTCGAGCAGATCCCCGGCACCAGGACGATCGTCTCGGCCGGCGCGATCCAGCAGGACAAGCCCACCCGCCGCAAGATCCCCTTCACCGAGGTGTTCCGCTAGGCGGCTACCGTTGGGGGGTGAGAGCGCGCAGGCCGGAGGGGGTGCAGACCAGGGGCACCACCAACGCGAACCGGCTGCGGCGCCAGGATCACTGGATTCGCGCGACTCAGCCGCTGCCCGCCGCGCCGCTGGTCGTGGATCTCGGGTACGGGGCGTCGCCGGACACGGCCGTCGAGCTGTACACGCGGTTGCGGGTGCGGTACCCGGACGTCCGGGTGGTCGGGCTGGAGATCGCGCAGGAGCGTGTGGACACCGCGAACGCGTTTCTGGAGCCGCGTCGTGCGCTCTATCCGGGGCTTTCGTTCGCGCGGGGCGGGTTCGAGCTGGCCACGGAGCGTCCGCCGGATCTGGTGCGGGCCGCGAACGTCCTGCGCCAGTACGACGAGGAGACGGCCTGGAAGACGTGGTCGCGGCTCGACGCCGGGCTGGCGCCGGGGGGAGTGCTCGTCGAGGGCACCTGTGACGAGCTCGGCCGTCGGCACGTCTGGGTGGCGCGGCCCCGGCTCCGCCCCGCGACGATCACTTTCGCGGCCGCCCTGGCTCGTCTGCCGCAGCCGTCGGCGCTGGCCGAACGGCTTCCCAAGACCCTGATCCACCGGAACGTCCCCGGCGAGAAGATCCACGCGTTTCTGCGCGACTGGGATCTGGCCTGGCACAGCGCCGCGCCCCAGTCGGTCTTCGGGCCGCGGCAGCGCTGGCTGGCCGCCCTGGACCAGCTCGCCACCGGCTGGCCGCTCCTGACCACCCCGCCGTTCGGCGGCCCCGCCCGCGCGCGCCGCGGCGACGTCACCCTCCCGTGGGCCGCCCTGGATCCGGCCTAGCGGTAGACCTCGACGGCCGGGTACTGCTTGCCGCCCTTGCCCGTGACGCCGCCCACCGCGACCGTCATCCGGGAGCCCGGCACGTGCGCCACATCGTTGATCAGCACGTTGTCCTTCCCGCGCGACGGCCCGCCGACCACCTGCCATTTACCGCCCGACCAGCGCAGATAGCGCGACTTGCCGCCACCGAAGCCCGGTGAGGGGATCGCCCAGACACCGCCCTTGCCGTCCAGCGCCATCGCGTAGGGCGAGATCGTCAGCGGGGTGGCGGCCTTGGCCCACTTGCCGCCCGAGTAGCGGAGCAGGCCGCCGCCGTTCTGCGCGCGGATCGCCCACACCGCGTTCGGCCCGGACGCCACGAGGTCCTGGATGATGTTGTGCGGCTGGCCGATCACGCCCCAGTCGCCCTTCGGCGACACGTTCTTCCACTTCCCGCCGGTCAGATGCATGACCAGCGGCAGGATCTGGGTGCCGTTGGCGGTGTAGGTGCCCGCCAGCCAGACGTCGTTCTTGTTCCGCACCGCGACGGACGTCAGCGACGCGGCGTTCGGCAGCGGCACGTTGACGTCGACGAAGCCCTTGCCGTTCCAGCGGCGCACCACCGACGGCCCGTCGTTGCGGTTGTTGAGCCCGCCGATCGACCAGGCGGCCCCGTCGGGCGACGCGGCGACCGCGATCGGCACCACCGGGATCGGCAGCGGGATGGGGAGCTTCGCCCCCGCATAGGGGACCTTCCGCCACTTCTTCCCGTTCCAGGCGATGGCGACGGGTTGGGTGCCGGAGAATCCGACCGCCCACGCCTTCTTCGCGCTCGACGCGGCGACCCCCTGCGCGAGGAAGGAGCCCGCACCCTTCTGCGCCGACCAGCTCCTGCCGTTCCACCGGAACGGCACCCCGGTCTGCGACACCGCGAAGATCGCCTTCGGCCCGGCGGCGGCGACGGAGACCAGCGGCCCCGCCTTCCCGAACGCCTTGCTCTTGACGTTCTTCCAGCTCGCGGCCGCCGAAGCCGGCTGCGCTGTGATCAGCACGACGGCGACGGCGGCGAAGGCGGCTCTCCGCATGGGGGTCTCCTGGGGCAGGGGAGAACCACCCTAAAGGACGCGATGGATCTTGTAGGGGGCGGCCTGGGCCCGTGGTTGCACGTCGATCCGGTCGATGTTGACGTGCTCGGGCCTGGTCACGGCCCAGGCGACGCAGTCGGCGACGTCCTCGGCGACCAGCGGCTGCGCCACCCCGGCGTAGGGCTTCTCCGCCGCCTCCTTGTCGCCGCGGAACCGGACCAGCGAGAACTCCTCGGTCTTCACCATGCCCGGCGCCACCTCGGTGATCCGCACCGGCTGCGCCACCAGCTCCAGCCGCAGCACCTCGTTGACGGCCACCGCGGCGTGCTTCGCCGCCACATAACCGCCACCACCCTCGTAAGGCACATGTCCCGCTAGAGATGTGATGTTCACCACATGGCCGCAGCCGCTCTCGATGAGCTTCGGCAGCAGCGCCCGCGTCACCCGCATCAGCCCGAGCACGTTGGTGTCGTACATCAGACGCCAGTCCTCGGTGACGGCGCCCGCCACAGGTTCGAGGCCCTGCGCGCCACCCGCGTTGTTGATCAGGACGTGCACGTCGCGGAGCCGGGACGCGAGCTCCGCGACCGACTCCTCCGAGGTCACATCAAGGGTGACGGCCTCCGCGAAGCCCGTCCGGCCGGCCGGGTCGGCGGCCTCGATCTCCTTGACGAGCTCGTCGAGACGGTCCCTGCGGCGGGCCGCCAGAACCAGGTTGAACCCCTCCGCGGCGAGCCGGCGCGCGGTCGCCGCCCCGATCCCGCTGCTGGCACCGGTGATCACTGCTGTCTTACGCATATGCCCCATCCTTCCGCACCGGCGGCCGTCGGCGGGAACAGGGTGGTGCGGGAACAACCGCCGCGGCTGGGTAGGTTTCATTAGCTGAACACACGGGGGCCAAGGGAGCAGTCGGGGACACAGATGCGAGGTGAGAGTGATCAAGCGGGTCGCGACGCTCAGCGTCCACACGTCGCCCCTCGACCAGCCGGGGACAGGTGACGCCGGCGGGATGAACGTCTACATCGTCGAGACGGCCAGACGGCTGGCCGAACGCGGTGTGGAGGTCGACATCTTCACCCGGGCCACCTCGCGGGCGCTGCCGCCCCAGGTCGAGCTGGCCCCCGGGGTGACGGTGCGGAACATCCAGGCGGGCCCGTTCGAGGAGCTCGACAAGGCGGAACTGCCCGCCGAGCTGTGCTCCTTCACCTCCGGGCTGCTGCGGGTCGAGGCCGCCCACGATCCCGGCCATTTCGACGTCGTCCACTCGCACTACTGGCTGTCCGGGCAGCCTGGCTGGGTCGCCGCGCACCGGTGGGGCGTGCCGCTCGTCCACTCGATGCACACCCTCGCCAAGGTGAAGAACGCGAACCTGGCCGCGGGCGACAAGCCGGAGCCGGCGCAGCGCGTCGCGGGCGAGGAGCAGATCGTCGCGGACGCCCAGCGGCTTATCGCGAACACCGCCGACGAGTCGCGGGAGCTCGTCGAGATGTACGGGGCCGAGCCGCGGCGCGTCGAGACGGTCGTGCCGGGCGTCAATCTGCGAGTGTTCAGGCCGGGCGACCAGCAGGCCGCGCGGCGGGCCCTCGATCTGCCGCCGGACGCGTTCGTGCTGCTGTTCGTCGGCAGGATCCAGCCGCTGAAGGCCCCTGACGTGCTGGTCAGGGCGGCCGCGGCCATGCTGGAGCGTGATCCTTCGCTGCGGTCGCGGCTGGTCGTCGCGATCGTCGGCGGGCCTTCGGGGTCGGGACGGGAACGGCCCGAGGAGTTGCAGAAGCTCGCCGCGCGGCTCGGCATCGCCGACGTCGTCCGGTTCGAGCCGCCCGCCCCGCAACGGGAACTGGCCTGCTGGTACACCGCCGCCGACGTCACCGTGGTGCCGTCGCACAACGAGTCGTTCGGGCTGGTGGCCGTCGAATCGCAGGCGTGCGGGACGCCCGTGGTCGCCTCGTCCGTCGGGGGGCTGCGGACGGCCGTCGACCACGGGGTTTCCGGGGTGCTGATCGACGGGCATGATCCCCGCGACTACGCGGCCGTGCTCGGCCGGCTCGCCCACGAACCGCGCCTGCTGGAGCGGTACGGACTCGGCGCCGTCCGGCACGCGGGGGCGTTCGGCTGGTCGGCGACCGTCGACAGGCTGCTCGAAGTGTACGAATGCGCCGTCTACAACAGGGTGTGTGTATGACTCCGGAAGAGACCATCCGGTCGGTCCTGGCCGAATCGGATCTGTCGTACGAGGAGCCGCGTCCGGGCGCGTACTTCGTCAAGATCCCCGGGACGCACAAGCTCGCCACCATGACCTGGCTGATCGTCGGCGCGTACAGCGTGCACGTCGAGGCGTTCTTCTGCCGGCAGCCCGACGAGAACCACGCCCAGTTCTACCGGTGGCTGCTGGAGAAGAACGGCCGCATGTACGGGATGGCGTTCACGCTCGACGAGACGGGTGATGTGTATCTCGTCGGGAAGCTGCCGCTGCACGCCGTCACCGCTGAGGAGGTCGACCGGGTGCTGGGCTGTGTCCTCACCTACTCGGACGAGAACTTCGACAAGGCGCTGGAGCTGGGGTTCCGCTCGTCGATCGAGAAGGAGTGGGACTGGCGGGTGTCGCGCGGCGAGTCCCTGGCCAATCTGCAGGCGTTCGCGCGTTTCGCCGCCCCCGAGAACCGCTGACGTCCCGGCCTCTCGGTAGGATTTGTTGCTATGTCGACCTTGGTTCTGCTCCGGCACGGCGAGTCTGTTTGGAACGCGGAGAACCTGTTCACCGGCTGGGTGGACGTGGATCTCTCCGCTAAGGGTGAGGGGGAGGCGGCCTTCGCGGGCGAACTGCTCCTCGACGCCGACCTCACCCCGGACGTGCTGCACACGTCCCTGATGAAGCGCGCGATCCGCACCGCGAACATCGCCCTGGACGCCGCGGACCTGCTGTGGCTGCCGGTGAAGCGTTCCTGGCGGCTGAACGAACGCCACTACGGCGCCCTGCAGGGCAAGAACAAGGCGCAGACCCTCGAGGAGTTCGGCGAGGCCCAGTTCAAGATCTGGCGCCGTTCGTTCGACACCCCGCCGCCGCCCATCGCGGACAACGACCCGCTCTCCCAGGTCCACGACCTGCGCTACAGCTCGCTGCCGTCGGAGCTGATCCCGCGCACCGAGTGCCTGGCCGACGTCGTCGACCGGCTGCTCCCTTACTGGTACGACGCGATCGTCCCGGATCTGGCCGCCGGCAAGACCGTCCTGGTCGCCGCCCACGGGAACTCGCTGCGCGCTCTCGTCAAGCACCTCGACAACATCCCCGACGACGAGATCTCCGAACTCAACATCCCCACCGGCATCCCCCTCAAATACGAGCTGGACGCCGACTACGTCCCCCTCAAAAAGGGCGGCGAATACCTCGACCCCACCGCCGCCAAAGCCGCCATCGACGCCGTAAAGAACCAGGGCAAAAAGTAACCCGCCCACCCCCCGAAGGACCGCCCCGCACCCCGGGCGCGGTCCTTCCCCTTTCCCCAGGCCGTTCGGCGTGGAGATACGGGGGATCGTCGCGGTGCCGGCCCTCTACCTTCGAGGGTGAGACGGCGAGAAGGGCCGCGACCGCATCCAGCCGGGCGCATCCGCCGCTACGGGTGAGGAGGAAGGGCGTGGACGGACGGAAATGGGTGAGCGGTTCGACCCCGTACCTGGTGCCTCGGAGGCCTGGGCAGGGGGACGCGTGGGGCGAGGAATCAGGTGGTCGGGGCGGCCAGCGGATCGTCTACGCCGGGCTGGTCGAGCCGCCTGAGGAGGTGGCCGGTCTGCTGGGCGAGGCGACGGCCGTCGAACGGCGACGGGTGATCACGCTGGACGGCCGTCCCGTCGAGCTGATCAGTTCGTTCTACCCGTCGGCCATCGCGGCGGGGACGGCGCTGGCCGAGCCCGGAAAGATCCCAGGAGGCGCGGTGACGTTCCTGGCCGAACTGGGCCATGTCGGGCACCGCGTCCGGGAGGACGTCATCGCGCGGAGGGCCACCACCGCCGAACGGGCCGAATTCGGCGTCGAAGAAGGTGAGCCGGTGCTCGTCCTGACCCGTTCGGTGTTCGACGCGGCGGAACGAGTGATCCAGGTCGACGTGATGGTCGCCCCGGGCGCCTGGCGGACCCTCCGCTACGAGCTGCGGCCGGGCGGATGAGGAGCGGGTCGAGGTAGGTGGCGTTCCTGTGTACCGGCGACCTGTTCTTTCGTCTTGCCGGGGCCCTCGATGTCACTGTTGATCTTTGCTTTGGTGCTGGAGGGGGTGGTCGAGGAGGTGGGTGAGGGTGGAGAGGTAGGTGGTGAAGGCGGCTCGGCCGGTGGGGGTGAGGGAGAGCCAGGTTCGGGAGCGGCCGGCGGAGGGGCGTTTGCGGAGGGCCAGGTAGTCGGCGGATTCGAGGGTGGCGGCCTGTTTGGAGAGGGCGGAGTCGCTGATCCGCAGGGCGTCGCGGACGAAGGAGAACTCGGCTTCGTCCAGGGGCGCCAGGAGAGCGACCAGGTGGAGGCGGGTGGGGGCGTGGATGAGCGGGTCGAGGTCCATGTCAGAGCGCGGGAAGGTCGTGGGCTCGGGCGTGGAGACGGCGGTAGAGCGGGGTCAGGACGAGCGTGACGGCCAGCGCGGCGGCCGTGCCCAGCAGAGCGGGGGACGGCCAGGGGAGCTCATCGGTCGCGGCTCGGGTGACGTCCATGACGAGGAGCGCGACGACGATCCAGATCGAGCTGAGGACGTAGGCGCTGATCGTCAGCCGGGGGAGGCGGCGGACCCTGACCGACCGGCCCAGCAGGAGGGCCGTCGCGAGGGCACCGGCCAGCAGGGCCAGCGAGATCGTGAGCTGTGCGGCGGTGGACGAACTGAGCGCCAGCCGGGTGCCGCCGAGGCCGAGAACGCCCAGTGGGTAGATCCACCAGCGGAGGCGCAGGGGTTCGACGGCCTGGAAATGGGCCCGGCCCACCGTCCGTAGGGCGGCATCCGGTGTCAGCTCGTCCACGGGACCTCCTCGTCACTTGCCTCCAGGGAAACTCATGGCTTTCCCTGAAGGCAAGTGATGGCACGATCCGGCCAAGGGGTCAGACGCGCTTGTAGCAGAGGGTGTTGGTGCCGGTCCAGGAGGTCTTGCCCTTGGCGTCGCGGGTTCGGATGCAGGTGAACGTGGCCTTGAGGGGATCAGGGATTCGGTGTGGCCCTTGCGGAGGGCCGCGTCGATGTTCGGCGCGGCGGCCTGCGGGGGCGGACCCGCCGTCAGGGGAGCGGCCGTGAGGGCCGAGACGAGCAGGATGAGCCGGCGAGGAGACAAGACGTCCTCCCGTGGGGGGTTGGGGACGTCCGAAACCGGCGCAACGGCGTGGGTCAGGCGATCTCGTCGATGATGTCCTCGGGGCGCTGGCCGGTGACCAGGTAGACGACGTCGCCCGCGACGTGCACGGCGTGGTCGGCGAAGCGCTCGAAGTAGCGGCCGGCGAGGGTGATGTCGACGGCCTTCTCGACGCCGTGCGACCACTTCGGCGACAGCAGCAGGTCGAACAGCTTGCGGTGCAGCCGGTCCATGGCGTCGTCGTCGCCTTCGAGCTCCAGCCCCATCGCGACGTCCTGCGAGGCGATCACGCTGCCGGCCTTGGCGACGAGCCGCTCCGCGATCTGCCCCATCTCCAGGACGGTCGCCTGCAGCTCCGGCGGCACACACGACTCGGGGTGCCGGCGCCGCGCCGTCTTGGCGAGGTGGGCGGCCAGGTCGCCCATCCGCTCCAGGTCGGCCGACATCCGGAGGCTGGTGATCAGGGTGCGGAGGTCGCCCGCGACGGGCTGCTGCCGCGCCATCAGGTCGAAGACGGTCTCCTCGATCTCCAGATCGAGCTTGTTGACCGCTTTGTCCCCGCTGATGACCTCTTCGGCGAGCCGGACGTCCGCGTCGAGCAGTGCCGTCGTCGCGCGAGCCATCGCCGAGCGGACCAGCCTGGTCATTTCGACCAGCTTGTAGCCGATTCCGTCGAGTTCCTCGTGGTAAGCGTCGCGCAAAATATGTCCTCGTGCTCGATTGGTCACTCTGCGTAGAGCAGCTTATGGCGTTATCCGCCCAGTGCACAGGATGCAGGGTGGCTGTAAACCCCGCCCATGGAGGAGGTGAACATTCGGCGAACGGCGGGACGCCTAACCGTCCCGTAGTGCAAGAACGCACTACGAGCCGCCTACCATCCGTGGTGTGAATGTCGAGTTGGTCGCCGGGGTGGCAGGGCTCGTGGGGCTCGTCGGCGGGCTCGCGACGGGGCTCGCGATCCGTTTCAGCGAAGTCGCCCAGGGTCAGCGCCCGGACGGGGAGTCGCCGCAGGCCACGCTGCCCCCGGGGGTGGCGTCGGTCCTTTCGGTGCTGCCCTCCTCCGCGGTGGTCGTGGACGGTGACGACAAGGTGCTGCGCGCCTCGTCGGCCGCCCGCGCGTTCGGCATGGTCAGTGGCGATCGACTGATCGTCGACGAACTGCTCGCGCTGGCCCGGCTGGTGCGCAGGGACGGCGAGATCCGCGAGACCGAGATCCAGGTCGGCCGCGACCGGCGGGACAACCGCTGGTTCGCCGTCCGGGTGGCCCCGCTCGGCACCCACGGCCTGGTGCTGGTGCTCGCCGAGGACCTCACCGAGCTGCGCCGGGTCGAGTCGATCAGGCGCGACTTCGCAGCGAACGTCTCGCACGAGCTCAAAACCCCGGTGGGGGCGCTGCTGCTGCTTGCCGAGACGATCGAGGGCGCCGCCGACGACGAGGAGGCGGTGAAGCGGTTCTCGGGCCGGATGCAGCTGGAGGCCGCCCGGCTGTCCAGCCTCGTCCAGGATCTGATCACCCTCTCTCATGTGCAGGGGGACGAGCCCCTGGCCCGCGACCGGCCGGTCGAGCTCGACGACGTCGTGTCCGACGCCGTCGACCGCTGCCGGATGCGGGCCGAATCGCGCAGCATCGAGCTGGCCGTCGGCGGTGCCGAGGGCCTGCAGGTGCGGGGCGACGAGGAGCTGCTCGTCACCGCGCTGCGCAATCTCGTGGACAACGCCGTCGCCTACTCCCCGGAGAGCACCCGTGTCGCGATCAGCGCGCGGCAGACCGACGACAAGACCGTCGAGCTCTCCGTCACCGACCAGGGCATCGGCATCCCGGAACGAGAACTCGAACGTATTTTCGAGCGCTTCTACCGTGTCGATCCCGCCAGATCCCGGCAGACCGGAGGCACCGGCCTCGGGCTCGCCATCGTCAAACACGTCGCCACCAAACACGGTGGCGAGGTGATCGTCTGGAGCCGTGAGGGCTCCGGTTCCACCTTCACGCTCCGGCTGCCACTGCTGTCGGAGCACCCCCGCGCAACAGAGAACCCCGTGCAGGAGGCCGTTCAGTGACTCGCGTGCTCGTTGTCGAGGACGAGGAATCGTTCAGCGACGCGTTGTCATACATGCTCCGCAAGGAGGGATTCGAGGTCGCGGTAGCGGCCACCGGGCCCGACGCGCTGGAGACCTTCGACCGCAACGGCGCCGATCTGGTGCTGCTCGACCTGATGCTGCCGGGCCTGCCCGGCACCGAGGTCTGCCGCGAACTGCGCTCCCGCTCCAACGTCCCGGTGATCATGCTGACGGCCAAGGACAGCGAGGTCGACAAGGTCGTCGGCCTCGAACTCGGCGCCGACGACTACGTCACCAAGCCGTTCTCGTCGCGTGAACTCGTCGCCCGGATCCGTGCCGTGCTGCGCCGTCAGGGCGACCTCGAAGAGATCGCTCCGCCGACGCTCGAGGCGGGACCAGTCCGGATGGACGTCGAACGGCACATCGTCAGCGTCGCCGGCGACACCGTCCAGCTGCCCCTCAAGGAGTTCGAGCTCCTGGAGGTGCTGCTGCGCAACGCCGGGCGCGTGCTCACCCGGATGCAGCTGATCGACAGGGTCTGGGGCGCCGACTACGTGGGCGACACTAAGACCCTCGACGTCCACGTCAAGCGGCTCCGCGCCAAGATCGAACCCACTCCCAGCACCCCCCGTTACATCGTCACGGTCCGAGGACTCGGCTACAAGTTCGAACCGTAGCCACCCCCTCTGACATTTTCTGGCACGTGCCAGGAACAACACGAAAGGCCCCGGTTCGCACCGGGGCCTTTTGTGGTGGTTCGGGTCAGTGGCCCGCTTCGCCCGCAGGGGTCTCGGCCGGCGTCGGCTCGGCTGCCTTCTTCTTGGCCGACGGGGTGGCGGAGGGCAGGCCCTCGCCCGTCGACGGCGCGACGGTCGGCGCCCCCGACGCGGTCCCGGTCGGCGCCGGGGTGAGCGTCGCGTACTCCGACTGCGCCGGGACGACCGGCACGTTCAGCGTGAACGACTGCGCGGCGTTGAAGCTGAACGTCAGCTTGACGTGCTCGCCGCCCTTGACCGGCGCGGTCACGCCCTTGAGCACGACCACCCCGCCCAGGTTGATCAGACCGTGCGCGGGCAGCGGCACCGGGGAGCCGGTCGTCAGGATCGCGGACGTCGCGAACGGCGCGGCGCTGACCGACTTGAGCGCGTCGGACGTGTTCGACGCGTTGTTGATCAGGTTTCCGTACACGTACAGATCGCTGCCCGCGGGCAGGGTCTGGCCGGACGCCGGGCCGAGCACGAAGATGTTCCGCGCGTCGATGCCGTTGGCGGAGTGGTTCACGCCCTCGGTGAGCTGGGTCGGCTCGGCGCTGCCGGCCTTCACGCCGGCGCCGCACCCGGCCAGGGCGATGGAACCGGCGGCGGCCAGCAGAGCGACTTTGCGGATCACGGCTTCGAGCTCCCTCGAACTTCGATGTCTGGTGGGCCTCACTTGACCCGCACGCATCGTAGCGAGGGTGCCGACGTGTTCGTTCCCGGGGTGCCGGGATCGGCGCTCAGATCGTCGCGCCGACCACGGAGAGCTGACGGTCGATCTGGTGCAGATCGGGCTGGTAGTCGAAGATCCCGCCGTTCCGGTCGATGAGGACGTAGGTGAGGCCGACGGTGCGCAGGGCGTCGGCGAACCGGCCGTCCTCGTCCTCGATCAGGATCGGTTCGACGCCCGTCAGACGTTCGGCGTCGTCAGCGAGCCGGGTGCGGGCCGCCTTGACGCTCAGTTCCGTGCCGCGGGCGTCGGCCACCAGATAGAAGCCGATCTCCTTGCCCGCCGCTTTGTCCGCGATCCCGGCCAGCAGCGGCCTGCACCCGCACGCGACGGGCACGAACAGCACGACGGCGCCCGCCAGCTCCGTGGACCGGTGCCGCCGCCCCTGCCAGACGATCTCCAGATCGGGCAGCAGGCCGCCGATCTCGCCCGTACGGCCCGTCGGGACGGACAGCGGCATGGTGGGACGGGGATCGGGCGCACGCGGCCCGAAGAAGGTCAGCATCGCTCCGCTGACGAGCGCGATCACGAGGATGCCCGCGAGGAACGGGGCGACCACCCCGTGCTTGGCGAACGGCGCGATGAACCGGTCCAGCCGTGCCCTGCGGCGCCGGCGCCGCTCCTCGCGCCGCCAGGCGGCCAGGTCGGAGCCCAGTTCGCGGGCGTCGTCCGGGACGACCACGTCGATGTGCGGCAGGCCGTAGTCGTCGTCTCCGTCATGCCTCAACGCCGCCCCTCGCCTTCTGCGGCCCCGCTGGTGGAGCACGCCCTGCGGCGTGCCCCGTCTCCCAGTATGGGCCGGAACCCCCCAGGATCGATGCCCGCGTTCAAAGAAAATCCACGGGCCCCGAACGGCCGGTTTTCCCATGTTGCAAGGAGGTTGCCGGGGTGTTTCTGGTGGGTAGAACAATGCGGCAAGAGGCGGGGGTTGCACCAGTCTGAGGGTTTGTCAAGACCCCAATTGCTGCCGTGACCTGCGGATATGTACGGTTGGCCGTACCCGTGCCCTGGGAGTCCGTGGTAGGCTGGTACCTAGCGGAAGGGGTACTTGTCACATGACTTTCACGGTCGGCGACACCGTCGTCTACCCCCACCATGGGGCTGCTCGGATCGAAGCCATCGAGACTCGCACCATCAAGGGTGAGGACAAGACCTACCTGGTGCTGAAGGTCGACAAGGGTGACCTTACAGTACGCGTCCCCGCGGACAACGCCGAGTTGGTCGGTGTCCGAGATGTGGTCGGTCAGGAAGGGCTTGAGCGCGTGTTCGAGGTGCTGCGTGCACCCTACACCGAAGAACCCACGAACTGGTCGCGGCGTTACAAGGCGAACCTTGAGAAGCTGGCGTCTGGCGACGTCAACAAGGTCGCCGAGGTCGTTCGCGACCTCTGGCGCCGGGACAAGGAGCGGGGTCTGAGCGCGGGTGAGAAGCGGATGCTCGCCAAGGCGCGTCAGATCCTGGTGAGCGAGCTCGCGCTCGCGGAGAAGACCAACGAGGACAAGGCCGAGGCCCTGCTCGACGAGGTCCTCGCCGGATAGACGGCACGGCCGTCACGCGGTAGCTCGCGGCGGCACTAGTTTGAGTTTTATGCATAACAGCTATCCCCGGGTGGGCGTCGGTACCGACGTCCACCCGTTCGCGTCCGGGCGTCCGCTCTGGGTCGCGGGCCTGGAATGGCCGGGCGAGGGCGACGGCATCGAGGGGCACTCCGACGGCGACGTCGCCGCCCACGCCGCCTGTGACGCGCTGCTCAGCGCCGGCCGCCTCGGCGACCTCGGCGCGATCTTCGGCACGGGGCGTCCCGAGTGGCGCGGCGCGTCCGGGGCCGTCCTGCTGGCCGAGACGGCCCGGCTGGTGCGCGAGGCCGGGTTCGAGATCGGCAACGTCGCCATCCAGGTCATCGGCAACCGCCCCAAGATCGGCAAGCGGCGGGCGGAGGCCGAGAAGGCCCTGTCCGAGGCGCTGTCCGGCGCGATCGTCTCCGTCTCCGCCACCACCACCGACGGCCTGGGCCTCACCGGCCGCGGCGAGGGCCTGGCCGCCATCGCCACAGCCCTCATCCATCCCCGCTAGTCCTTACTCCTCCGGCGGGGTGGGGCTGCTGCGCAGGGAGCCCGACGGCGGGTTCCATTCCGGGGCATAAGCGGCCCAGTCGTCGCCGCCGTCCGGGTCCTCCGAGCGGTCTTCGGCCGGGGCGGGGAAGTCGGGCTGGGTGTCGTGGGCACGTCCCACCAGCTTGACGTCGGTCGGCAGATGCGACGGCGGAGCGGCCGCCTCTTCCTGCTCGAGCTCCTCAGCGGGCGGCAGAGGCAGCGGATCTTCGGCGGTGTCCTGGTAAGGGTCGGCGGCCGAGAGGGGCCCACGGGGCACCTCACGGACGCCCACGAACGGATCATCCGCCCCGTTCTCCGCTGATACGACGGGAATGTCATCGCGGGTGTCGGGGGCCTCGGCCTCCTCTTCCTCTTCCCGAGGGACGCCGGTCGCCACCACCAGGTCGATCGGTTCGGTGGCGGGCGGCGGGAGGCCGTCGGACTTGCGACGGCCGAAGAGCCGCCGCCGCGGCTTGGCCGGTTCCTCCGCGACGGGCTCGGGCTCCGGCTCGGGCAGTTCCGCGTACGCATCGTCGATGATCGAGGCGTCCGGGGCTTCGACCGGTTCACGGGGGCTCGGGATCGCCGGTTCCACGGCCGGAGCCGTCTGGACGACGTAGGGCAGCCGGAACTCCTCGGGCTCCTGCTCCTCCCGCACCTCGGGCCGGAACCCGGGGATCAGCTCCGCCGGATCGGTCTTGGCGGGCTCGGTCTTGGCGTGCGCGGGCTGCCTGCGCTTGCGGCGTCCGGCCGCGCGGTACTGGGCTGCCTGTCTGAGCTGCCGGAACATCGACATCCACAGCCAGATCGCCAGCAGCGCCGCGACCCACGGCGCCGAGGCGACGCCCGCGTCGAGCCCGTCCCCCGAGATCGCGTCGAACCCCTTCACCGACCGCTGCACCGAGATCGTGATCGCGCCGCCGATCAGCGCGACGAGCAGCACCCAGCGGAGCGCGCGGGTGAACCACCGCGCGTTCCTGGCGACGAACACCGCCAGCAGCCCCGTCACGACCAGCCCGTCGTACATGGCCGGATAAATCCAGTCGAAACGAACGGTCCGGCCGTCCATTCCGGCTCGGGCCAGCTCCAACAGGTCTTGATAAGACAGGACAAAGGCCCCGGCGGTCAGTGCCGCGACGGCCAGAAACGCCACAACGGTCAGGAACCGGGAGTACCGGTCCGTAGCGGGGGAGAGCGCGGGGGGTGTCATGAAAGTCAATCTTCCAGGTCTCACCGGGCTCCGCGCGACTGCTAGTAGCCTTTGTTTTCGTGAGCCTGCGCCTATATGACACCAGTGCACGTGCCGTCCGCGATTTCGAGCCCCTTCAGCCGGGCCGATGCGGGCTGTACGTCTGTGGTGCCACACCGCAGGCCGCACCGCATATCGGGCATCTGCGCTCCGGTGTGATCTATGACGTCCTGGTCCGCTGGCTGCGGCGTTCGGGGTATGAGGTCACCTTCGTCCGGAACGTCACGGACATCGACGACAAGATCATCAAGGTGGCCGCGGACACCGGGCGGCCCTGGTTCGCCGTCGCCGAGGCCAACCAGCGGATCTTCAACGCCGGCTACCAGGTCCTCGGCTGCCTCGACCCGACCATCGAGCCGCGCGCCACCGGGCACGTCCCGGAGATGATCGTGCTGATGCGCCGGCTGATCGAGCGGGGCCACGCCTACAACGTGGGCAACGACGTGTACTTCGACGTCAAGACCTGGGCCGCCGAGTACGGCAAGCTGTCGAACCAGACCCTCGACAACATGCGCGATCCCGGCGATTCCGACGGAATCAAGCATGATCATCGCGACTTCGCGCTGTGGAAGGGCGCCAAGCCCGGCGAGCCGACCTGGGAGACCCCGTGGGGCCCCGGCCGTCCCGGCTGGCATCTGGAGTGCTCGGCGATGGCCACCAAGTACCTCGGCGAGACCTTCGACATCCACGGCGGCGGCGTCGACCTGATCTTCCCGCACCACGAGAACGAGATCGCCCAGGCCAAGGCCGCGGGCGACGGGTTCGCCCGCTACTGGATGCACAACGGGCTTCTCACCATCGACGGTGTGAAGATGAGCAAATCCATCGGGAACGTGGTCTACCTGGACGATCTCCTCGCCCAGGTCCGGGCCGTCGAAGCCCGGTACTACCTGATCTCCGCCCATTACCGTTCGCTGATGGACTACACGCCCGGCGCGCTCGCCGAGGCCGCGGCCGCCTACCAGCGGATCGAGGGGTTCGTGACGCGGGCGGCCGAGGTCACCGGCGAGGTCGACCCCGCACCCGTCCTGCCGCAGGCGTTCACCGACGCGATGAACGACGACCTGGCCGTCTCCCAGGCCCTCGCGGTGATCCACGAGCGGGTCAGGGCCGGGAACGCGGCGCTGGCGGAGCGGCGGCTCGACGACGTCAGGGCGGCCGTCGCGGACGTCAGGGCCATGACCGGGGTGCTCGGGCTCGACCCGGCCGACTGGACGTCGGGCTCGGCGAACGATCTGATGCCGATCGTCGAGGCGCTCGTCCAGGTGCTGCTCGACCAGCGGAACGAGGCGCGCGTCCGCAAGGACTACGCCGCCGCGGACGCCATCCGCGACAAGCTCAACGAACTGGGCATCCTCGTCGAGGACACCCCCGACGGGCAGCGCATCAGCCTGAAATAGGCGGGATCGGCCGGATCGCAAGTAGTGTCGGAATCCCCCGAGACGAGGCGGTTCGGCCGATGTTCGAACGTTTCACGGATCGCGCCCGGCGCGTAGTGGTCCTGGCCCAGGAAGAGGCCAGAATCCTCAACCACAACTACATCGGGACCGAACACCTGCTGCTGGGCCTCCTGCACATCGAGGACGACCCCGTCGCCGAGATCCTCACCGAGCTGGGCTGTGGCCTCGTCGCCGCCCGCGACGACATCGAACGGATCCTCGGCGAGGGCGCCGACGAACCCAGCGGCCACATTCCGTTCACTCCGCGTGCCAAAAAGGTGCTGGAGCTCTCTCTGCGCGAGTCCCTGACGATGGGCGACAGTTTCATCGGGACCGAACACATCCTGCTGGGCCTGGTCAAAGAGGGCGAAGGCGTGGCGAACCAGGTGTTCGTCGAGCTGGGTGTTTCGACGGAAGTGCTGGTCAGCAGGGTGTTGGAGCGGTTGCAGCACCATGATCCCGAGCCGTTCGAACGGAAACGCCCCTCGTTCCGGGGGGTCGAGGTGCGGGCGGCGCTCGAGGAGCTGCACCGGCGGGTCGAGGCGCTGGAGATCCGGCTCACCGCCGTTGAGGACAGGCTCGATCGCTGAGTCCCTTACCCTGGAAGCTGGAGTTTTCTGGGGGCGTCCTGCGAGTGCCGCCCACGATGAGGAGGGCATTCCGGATGACCAAGAAGGGCAAGAAGGGGCCGAGCGTCACCGCCAAGGCGGAGGACCGGCACTGGCACGGCAAGCGGGTGAAGGCTCGGGCCGTCAAGAACTCGACACGAACCGGGACGAAGACGGCGGGGCCGCGGAAGCCGGGGGCTCGTCCGGCCCGTCCGGGAGCGGTCTCGCCTGGGCCCGACGGACGTCCGGCCACGCCGCGTACTCGCCGTCCGGACGCTCCGGAGCTGGTCCACGGCCGTAACCCGGTCCTGGAGGCGCTGCGCGCCGGTGTCCCCGGCACGGCGCTGTACTACACGCCCGACAACGACGAGCGCGTCCGCGAAGCCCTCAAGATCGCTGGTGACACGGGCATTCCGCTGCTGGAGTCGGGCAAGCCCGAGCTCGACCGGCTCACCGACCGGGCCGTCCACCAGGGCATCGCGCTGCAGATCAAGCCGTTCCGCTACGCCCACCCCGACGACCTGCTGCGCGGCACCGCGCCCCTGATCGTCGCGCTGGACGGCGTCACCGACGCCCGCAACCTGGGCGCGATCGTCCGTTCTGCGGCGGCTTTCGGCGCCTCAGGCATCCTTCTGCCGGAACGCCGCAGCGCCAGCGTCAACGCGGGCGCCTGGAAGACCAGCGCCGGCACCCTGGCGAACATGCCGGTCGCCCAGTGCACGAACCTGACCCGCCAGCTCAAGGCCTACCAGGACGCCGGCTGCTTCGTCGCGGGCCTGGACGCCCACGGCGGCCACTCCATCGCCGACCTCCCCGCCTCTGACGGCCCCTTCGTCCTGGTCGTCGGCTCCGAAGGCAAGGGCCTGGGCCGTCTCGTGGGCGACAGCTGCGACATCCTCGCCCACATCCCCATGTTCGGCCACGCCGAATCCCTCAACGCAGGCGTAGCCGCCGGCATCGCCCTCTACGAAATCGCCCGCCAACGCCACTCCTAACCACCGCTCCACCCGGCGCCGCGGCCCCGCGGCGCCCCCCCCCCCCCCCCCCCCCACACCCTGCTCACCACGCTGATGGCACCCACCCACCCCCACCCGCTAAAGTGAGTCCCCAGCACAACCCGCCTCGTTAGCTCAGCCGGCCAGAGCAGCTGTCTTGTAAACAGCAGGTCATCGGTTCGAATCCGATACGGGGCTCCCAGCTCAAAGGCCCCGTCCGATGTTCGAACGGGGCCTTTTGCTAACGGGTACAGCCTGAGCCGACATCACCAAGGCCATGGACCACCGCCACCAAACTTTCCGTGCGGCGTCCAACTCGAGCCTCGCGGCAAAGCTGAGCGAATTGATCGTTGACCGGCCTCGAGCGTTCCTCCAGCAAGCAGCAGGATGGGGCCGCGCGCGGGTAGGCGGGTATGTCGGGAAGGATGGGCGGGTGTCTCTGGCGCTGCTCAGAAGGACGAGGATCTCGGCCGGGGAGTGGGTGGCGTTGACTGAAGCGCTCACCCCGCTCGGAGAGATCAAGCGTTTGGGCCCAACGGAACTCGTTCTCGAATCCGGTGCCGAGTCGATCAGCGTTGGAACTCGGCACGAGAAGCCTGACCTCCAGGACGACTACTCTCAGCTGGGTTGGCGGCCGGTTGAAGAGATTTTGGTTGATCAGACTCGGCCGGGCACAGCCGGGCACGAGGCGATCGGTAGAACCGCTCTGGCGCTGATGAGGCGACAGCCCATGCTCGCGAGTTTCGACGGGCTGATCGGGCCGGAGCCGCTGGTCATCGCAGCGGACGGCAAGGAGCTTTCCGCCCACGCAACTAGGGTGCGCCCCTTCCTTGCCTCGTTGCCTGGGTGCTTCTACGAGGTCAGGTGCTCGGTCAACTACGGTGAGGACTACCGTGTCAGTCACGTCGTGGACACCGAGTTCCTTGAAGCGTGGATCGCTCACCCGGCCTACCACCTGATCGACGAGTGGCAGAGCTAAGCCAGTGGGCTAGATTCTTCCGCATGGCGATCGACATTGATGGCGAGTGGTGGAAAGGCGACTCAGCTGCAGATATCGCCGATTACCTCGAAGAGCTTGCCCCGGGCGGATATCCGATTCATGCCGCTCGACCGTCGAGGTGCAAGGACTGCTCCGGCACGGTCTTCTGCATCGAGCTCGACGCAGGTGGCGTGTGCGCCCGACGTACCTGTGTCGCTTGCGGTCTGCTCGCCTACCTCCTCGACAGCGACGAGTACTGGATGGCGGACGATGACGGGAGCGGGCCGGAGAAGATCGGCTGCCCCTGCGGCTCGGACCGTTTCGAATGCACTATCGGCTTCAGCTTCCTCGAGGGTGACGGGGAGGTCCGCTGGGTCAGCGTCGGCGTTCGCTGTGTCGAGGACGGCGTCCTCGGCTGTTGCTCCGATTGGCAGATCAGGTACGGTCCCGGCTCGCGCTACCTGCTCGACCTCGTCTGACGGTGGTTCCCGCACAGTTGTGGGGAGCCCCGATTTCGGACTCGCTCAGACGGCGAATGCGCTACGGATCACCAGCGCATCCGCTCCGAAGGACGTAGGCCCCTGCCCTGATGTGCGGAGTAGGGCAGAGTCTGGTTTTCAGGCCGGGTGAGGTCGGTCAAGGGCCGGGCGGTGGATCGAAGATGTCATGGGTCCCTACGCGCCGCCAGATGATGTGTGTTTCGCCAGCTCGGACCTCGTCGCCGTACTGGAACGTGGCTCGGCCGTCGGGGGCCCAGGTCATCTCGAACACACCGGGCGCAGCTTGCACGCCCTTGACTCGGAGGCCAGGGCGGAAAGGGCCGTCGCTGGCGAGGTCGGGGACGAATGACTCGGTGAGAACCTTTCGGAAGCGAGTCCGCTGCTCGTGAGTGAGCTTGGCGAAGTCCCGGTCGAACCTTGCCAGTGTCTCAAAGGTCGGCATCTTCCGCCGTCTTCTCAGCCGTCTCGTCAAGGTGGGCGAACATGTCCTCAGCGCTGTGGTGGACAGTGCTGCGTCCAGCAGCGAGATCAGCATTGGCCTGCGCCTCGCCGCGCTGCCACTCGGGTGTCCAGAACCAGCGCTGATCTGTGGGGATGGAGACGAACCCACGAACCGTCACGGTGCCATCGTCGTTCACGCTGAACTCAACCTCGTCGCCCTCGCCTATGTGCAAGGCCTTCCTGATCTCGTCGGGCAAGGTCAACTGGGCCTTGGCCCGGACCTTGGCGCGGGCCACGGTAGTGATCGCCATAGGACACCTTCTAAGGTTTAGAAAATCAGATCCTCCTACGATAAGAAATTCTACCCAACCATGCAATCCCGGCTGGAGGAGGGACCACCCTAAGTTCAGGGATCCTGCTCAGGTCGGATGGTGGGCACAGCACGAGTCGTCAGCGTGAGCCTGGTGAGGGGTTGGTGTACCGCTTTCGGTCCTCGGAGCTGGCGGTTCCTGGCGCCCAGGTCGGCTCGGCCAGGGTGATCAAGGGGCACCAAGGGTCACTCGCGGATACCTCAACTCTCAGCTCAGCGGTTCTACGGGGAAGATCCAGGCGGCTCCCAAGCTGACCACGCGGGTTCGATTTCCGTCATCCGCTCCACCCTCAGAGAGCACGCTCGCCCAGTTGGGGGGACAGATCAAAGCCCGGCCCCCGAGTCGTCTCCTCACGGGCCCCCATTGCCCCGCCTGAACGCACTTCGGTTCGCGACTAGGAAAGGTCCTATCTTTCCTCACGGAACAGCAAGGAAAGACAGGACCTCGATGAGAGCGCTTCGCCCGTATCCTGGCCCGCAAGGAGGGCCAGCCTGCTGTGAACAGGCTGGACCTCCCCTACGACGCCAGGAGCTGAAGCGCCTTCCCGCTGGTCGCCTCGTCAGGGACGGGGAGCGGGAGCGCGAGGTCGGCCCATACGAAGTGGCCGAGGGCGTCGCTCCCGCACGCGCCGGTCATGACCGCGAGGTACGCGACGATGCCGAGCCCTCGCCCGCCGAGCGAGAGCCCGTCGAGATCGGGGTCGGCCCACTCCTCGAGGTCTTCGTCGGCGCGGGCGTCGTCCTGCCGGGGCTTGGGTTCGCCGATCAGCCATCCGGCTCCGCCGAGGTCGACTACGCCGACCCGCACGAGCATCCCGAAGGACACCTGAACCCCGAACCAGCCTCCCGGCTCACCCGACCGCGTGTACAAGATCGAATTGTTCGCGAGTTCGTCGATGACCAGCCCGGCATCGTCTTCACGGCCGGTTCCGGTGAACAGCGTCTCGACGACCTTACGGGCCTCGCGGACCTGCGCGGGCTCACCGGGGAAGGCATAGCGCAGGGCTCCAGGTGGAGCGGCGGCCAGCCACTCCTTCGCCGTGCCCGTCGTAGTGGTACGCATGATCGGGATTCCTCCTGAGACCGGTTTCCGGCCGACGTATCGCGACCGGGCATGTGGACGGTTGTCATCGGGCACCCGTGATTCAGCATCGCGAGCTGCGCCTGCCCCAACGCCTCATCCAGCAGACGCGTCTCCTCGAGCGCGCTCACAACGCACCCGCGAACGCCGCCCACGCAGCGGCAGGCACGGCCAGCACCACGCCGTCAGGGTCGGTCGAATCCCGCACCGCAGCTCCGCCGGGCATGGCCGCGACCTCGACGCAACCGTCCTGGTCAAGCGCCTCGCACCACGATGACTTCCGAAAGGCCAGCTCCATGTTCAAGTAGCCCTTCGGGTCTCAGGTGACGAGGGGCACGCGCAGGCGAAAGCCACATAGCGTCCCGAAGCGATCCGCGCCGAGGACCATCCGGCATCGAGCGCCGCCAACTCCGTGAGACATCGGGGGTCACGGGTCTGCCGGTGTTCGGCGATCACCCATTGCCGCAACACTAGGAGCGCTTGCTCGCGGGTCAGCCGGTCGGCCTCGGCGGCGGCCTTACGCGGCGTCGAGATGTGCCAATGCGTGGATCTGGCAGGGAAGGGGGCCATGACGTTCAGGCACCGCCTTCGCGGAAGACCTGCCGGGACGGCCGGTGCTGTGGGCTCCCCACGTTCCGCGAACTGCCGTGGAGATCTTCCCGTGAACAATCTGCGACTATCACGTCTCCGAGGGTTGCGAATCGGAACGTCGCCGCCCACGAACATCTGCCGCCGCAGTCCCGAACTTTCCCCGAACCGGAAGCCCTGGCCAGTTCAGAAGGGCGAGTTCCGGTGCCAGACTGAGCGGCATGGCACTTCTCGACGGGATGCCCGCCACCCCGGAAGCCCTGGCCGCTCTCGCCCTGACCAACTACGGGCACTTCACTTCGATGCGCGTTGACGACGGCCATATCCGGGGGCTGTCCCAGCACATCGAGCGCCTTGTCCGGGACTGCCGAACCGTCTTCGCCGTCGAACTCGACCGCGAACAGATCCGCGCCCACGTCCGCGAGGCCATCGCTGACAAGCCCGGCTCCTTCGTTTGCCGAGTGACCGTCTTCGACCCCGCCATCGGCCTCGTCAACCCCGCCGCCGAGGCAACCCCGAGCATCCTGGTCACCGCGCGTCCGTCAGGGCCGATGCCCGCCGCTCCGATCAGGGTCCAAGCCCGCCCCTACGTCCGCGATGAGCCGACCGTGAAGCACATCGGCTTGTTCGGCCAGCTCCGCGAACGCCGCGCGGCGCTCCAAACCGGATACGACGACGCCCTGTTCACCGACGCGAGCGGTTTCATCTCTGAGGGCGCCACCTGGAACGTCGGCTTCTTCGATGGCACGAACGTCGTCTGGCCATCCGCCGAGGTGCTGCCCGGCGTCACGATGCGCCTGCTCAAGCAGGTCCACGACGCAACGATCTCCATGCCGGTCAACCTGAGTGACCTGCCCTCGATGGAGGCGGCCTTCGCGACGAACACGACGGTCGGAGTCCGCGCGATCACCGCGATCGGAGCCCACGCGTTCCCGGCGGAACACCACATCTTCGATGCCCTCCTCAAGGAATACGCAGAGATTCCCGCCGAGCCCGTCTAACCTGCCGCCAAGGGCTCCCTATCGGAGGAGACGTCCATGGCGGCGATCGTCAGGCTCTGGTCCGGACGCGAGGTGAGGGCGCTCCGCGTAGCCATGCGCCTCAGCCAGCGCGAGTTCGCCGGACGCATGGGCGTCAGCGAACGCATGATCCAGAAATGGGAGTCCGGCGGCGAGAAGATGCACCCCCGCCCCATCAACCAGGACAACCTCGACACCACCCTCGCCGCAGCCGACGACGGTGCCAAAGCCCGCTTCGTCGAACGCGTCGGAACCTTCGGCCTCCTCAGCTCTGCCTCTGAAAGCACTGCGGACACCGACGAGCCGCTGTTGAGCCTGCCGTCCCAGCAGCGGCACCCGATCGACGGCAAGCTGATGACCCTCGTCGACGAAGGCGTCTACCTCGCCGGCCGCACCGGAGAACCCTTCCACCTCTCCGCCTTCTGGATCGACGTCTACCCGACCACCAACGCCGACTACGCGCGATTCCTCGCCGCCACCGGCCACCGGCCTCCCCAGCACTGGCCGTCATCTCTCGCACCTGACGGCCTCGCCGACCACCCGGTCGTCTTCGTCACCTGGGAAGACGCCACCGCCTACGCCAACTGGTCCGCCAAAACGCTCCCTACATCCCAGCAATGGGAGAAGGCCGCACGCGGAACACGCGGCGACACCTACCGGTGGGGCAGCTCCATGACGTCCGCCAAATGCAACGTCCGCGAATCCGGCATCCGCTCCACCACCCCCGTCGACCGCTATCACAGCGGAGCCAGCCCCTACGGCGTCTACGATCTCTGCGGCAACACCTGGGAATGGTGCTCCACTCCCACCACGCCCGGCCGCCACGAACTCAAAGGCAGCGCCTGGACCTCCCCCTTCACCCGTTGCGCCCCGTCCGACTGGAACGACGCCGACCAGCACATGCTCGACGACGACACGGGCTTCCGCTGCGCCACCCCAGCCGAAACCCTCCGAGCCCTCCTCAACATCGCCACCTGAACTATCAACCGCAGATCTGAACTGCGGATGCCGGACACTCGGAGATGGGCGGCATCCGTCAGCTCAAAGATCGAACATTCTTGCGATCTTAAGCAGATGCAATTGCGAACCGAGCTGATCCGCGTCACGAGTTGCCCATAGGAGCTGTTCGTCCTGGAGCCTCGGTGGACACTTACGTGATACAAGTCTCCGATTCGGGTTACGAACACGGTGTGCTCCCGGCGTGCTGCTTCAGCGCGCATAGATTCAGCCTTCTACTGATAGTAAGCAGCTACGCCAAATCTCATCGGTCGAATAGGGCCTTTTCCATGGGCGTGCAGCGGTGGAATACAGGTACCGGCCCTATGTGGAGGTTCACATGTCGTCGTCTTCGTAAGTGAAGAATCCGCCAAGCCAGATGTGCTCGCCAAGGCGTGCTGGATGGATCTGGAATTCGTGACGCGCCTCAGGGTTGCTCAGAAGGTTCATCGCCTCCTGTGCTTGTTTCTCAATGCAGAATGCCTTGATGATCCTAAATTCTTCGGCAGGGTCGTCGAGTATCTCATATATGATGTGGATATCCTCGGCTCCGTGGCTTGTTACATCGGACCGTTTCTGTTCCGGACGCTCCAGATCAATTTCCGTCATCTGGAACCCTTGCGGATGGTCCTTGAAGCCCGGTAGATAGATTGGTGGTGAGGATTTGCGCCCTTCTGGCCGCTTCGGGCGACGCGTAATACCCGATAAGTTTGATATCTCGCCGATCGTCGACGACTTCGGTGGAAACGCCCAAGCACGGTGCGATCCGAACGTCGTGCCGATCTGGACCAGTGACGTAGAACCCGGCCGCGTCCTGGATATCGAAGCCGCTCGCATCCACGTCTTCCCAGCCCCTGCCCCTGCACCATGTCTCTGGGGAGGTGGCCGCATGGCATCGCCAACCCGCTGGTGAGCGACATGGGTGTGTGGTGGCACCTTGTGGCGTGGGGGGCCAGGGGGTTGGCGATGGGGGGGTGTTAGGGGTGTAGGCGGTTTGCCGGGGGGAGGGTGAAGGGGCGGGTGCGGATCAGGGGGGAGCCGAGGGTGTTGACGTAGACGTCGTTGGGGGAGCCGGTGTTGAAGGTGTCCTTGCCGCCGGGGAAGACCGCCGCGAAATAGGAGTCGCAGTAGGTCTTCGCGTTGATGCGGAACTGGCCTCGGGAATTGGTCTTACCGGTTGCTGAGCGCCACCACTGCTTTTTGCCCTTGCAGCGGAAGACGATGTCGATCTTCTGGTTCTTGTAGGCGAAACGCTTCTTCTTGGTGGCGGAGTAGCGGTAAAGGGTGCCGGAGACGGTCACCTTCTTGCCGACCTTGACGCTCTTCTGCGCCACCTTCACCTTGGACATCTCGGTACGCCAGCGCAGCGCCTTGCGGGACGCCGTGACCGACTCCAGGTACATCGCGTCACCGGGGTAGCGCCAACGCCAGTAGCCGGACGCGCCATGGAAGAAAGGACGCGGACCGAAATCCACGAAAACCTCGCCGGAGACGCGGCGGATCGTCTTCCACGCCTTGCCGTCACGTGAGTACTGGAGTTCGAAAGGACGCTCGGTGTCGCCTTCCGTGCTCTGGTGGTAGCCCCATTCGGCGCGCGCCTCGACCATCGCCGACGCGGAGAAAGAGAACTTGGTGAAACGGAAGACCGGCAGCCGCGTCTTCACCGGGATGATCGAGAGGGGGCTCTTGAACGCGCCCCACGAGGCGACGACCGACGTCCGCTCAGCGATCTTGACGTCCACGGCGAACCGGCCGCCCTCACCGGTGACCGCGGAATACGTCTGGACGGCGCGCGAACCCTGGCCCTGCGCGGTGACGACCACCGTCTCCCCGGCCGGCTCGACGGACTGGCTGTCGGCGTTCGTGTAGCGGAGGGTGCCCTCCACGTGCTGAGTGGCGCCCGGCACCACATAGTTCTCCGGATAGGTGAGCTGCAGCTCGGCGGAGATCACGCCGGGCGGCGGGTCCGCGAGGGCGGCGGGCGAGCAGAGCGCTGTGGCCAGCAGGGCGGCCAGCAGAGCGGTGGCGTAGCGACGCAACGTTCATCTTTTCGGTCGAAATCAATAGGGTGCGCGAGCATACCGAAACCCACTGACCGAACCGTCCGTGGCCTATCGCACGAGATGTGCCAGAAGATCGTCCGGCACGGGATAGGGACGTTCCGGTGGAAGAAGGGCGCGGGCCGCGGCCAGATCATCCGACCGGACCGCGGTGTGGACTTCGCGTGCCAGCGGCGTGACGTCCGTGATGGCGACGGTCCAGACGTCGGCGTAGCGGCGGGCGGCCTCGCCGGTGAGCCCGAGCTGGAGGGAGCGGTGCGGCAGGGCGTGCAGCCGGAGGTCGCGTTCGGGATCCCACTGGACGCGGCACGGTGACCGCTTCAACGCCCGTTTCCAGGCGGCGGGATCCGGCTGGAGCGCGGCGTCATGGTGGGAGAGGCAGGCGTGGGCAAGGGCCCAGTGAAACCCCTCCCGGGTGATCTCCACGGCGAGGACGGTCTCCTGCCCCGGCTTCGAACCCCAGCCGGACCGGTACATCATCCACAGGAACGACGGCTTGATCCACGTCATCCGGTCGCGCTGCCAGGACTCGGGGAAACGCCCGTCCCTCGCCGCGGGAACCCCGATGGCCTGCGGATACGCCTGATAGACGGTGACGGTCGAAGCGCCGTACACGGCGCGAATCTGTCGCTCTGCCATGGGACAAGGGTGGGGACGAGGCGCCGCGGACGCCAGTGAATTATCCGGCCCCGGTGGCCTACGTGAAGGTCTGGTACGCCCAGGCGCCGCAGCCGATGCTGACGAAGTAGTTGCCCGGGCTGAGGATCGTGGTGGTGCGGTCGCCGGTGGGGCGGTGCCACATGGGGCTGGTGGCGGCGGGCACGAAAGAGGCGCGATCGGGGGCCACCTGCCAGGTGCAGCCGCCCTTGTCCGGGTGGGCCGGGTCGTACGGCTTGACGTCGGCGGCCAGGAGGTAGACGCCCTCCTGCAGGCCGGAAACGAGATCGTCCTGAAACCGTTTGACCTCGTAGCTGCCGTCGCGAATGCCGGTCACCAAGCCGTCGCCGTCGTTGGGGAGATCCTCGACGTAGGGGGTGGGCGCGCCCGCCTTGACCGGGGTGTCGTCGGGAGCGCCGGAGCCGCCCGCCAGGAAGAGGCCGATGGCGGTGCCTGCGGCGCAGGTCGTCGCGGCCATCAGGGCGGCCAGGGAATTACGCATGGGCGGACTTTATCGGACAAATGGTCCGAAACTTGCCTTAGGGGTCGGGGGTGGTGGCGAGGGCCTGGCGGGTCACCGGGGTGTCGAAGGTTTCGAGGGCGCGGGTCGACCAGAGGCGGATGCGGGGGTCGGGGTCTGTGAGATGAGCGATGAGGGTGGGGATGGCGGCGGGGGAGTGGGATTCGACGACCAGCTCCAGAAGCCACTGCCGCAGCTCCGGATCTGCTTCGGCGGCGAACTCGGCGAGAAGCGGCTCGGCGTAGGAGTCGGCGTGCTCGCGCAGGAAATCGAAGGCCGACTGGCGGTCCTGGACGTCACCGGAGCGAAGCCGCGCGAGAGCGCGCTCGAAATGGCGTAGCGACATGCGCGCACGATACCGAGCGGCTACGACAGAGCCGCACCGCCCGGCCTAAACCCAAGGCGGCCGGTAGGTGTCGTCGTCTGGCGTGTTCAGCGCCTGCTGCCAAGCCTCGTCGACGGCCGGAGCAGGCTCCACCTCGCTGACGGGCGCCGCCAGCACCGGCTCCCGAGACGGCGGCGGCGACCACGCCGCCGGCACCGCACCCCTGGCCCGTCCCGCACCAGCCTCCGGGCCCGTCGCCCG
>NZ_BAAGZI010000021.1:0-34984 GCF_054778695.1 Actinocorallia lasiicapitis | reverse complement strand
TCAGCGGCCGGATCTCGGCGGGCTGGCCGGGGGGAGTGCCCGCCGGAGGACGGCACGGGTTCACCCCGCAGCAGCGGGAGCTCCTGGACAAGGAGCTGCCCGCGATCGCCGCGCGGATCGCCGCGGCGCTGCCGCCGCGGGCCCGGCGCGTGCTGGTGCTCGGGTTCGAGGAACTGATGTACGCGCCGCTGCGGATCGGCGAGGCGCTCGCCGACCTGCTGCCCGAGGTCGAGGTACGGTACTCCACGACCACCCGGTCGCCCGTGCTGGCCGTCGACGACCCCGGCTACGCGATCAGGAACCGGCTGGTGTTCCCCGCGCACGACCGTCCGGCCGACGGCCCGGGGGAGCGGTACGCCTACAACGTGCGCGGCGGATTCGACGCGGTGGTGTTCACCGTCGACGAGGCCGGCGACACCCCGGAACTGGAAGAAGGGCTGCTGACGCGGCTCAAGGAATGCGCACAGGTCGTCGTGGCGACCGTTTCGGAGGACCTTCGGTGAACGGCGAGCCCTTGTACGGGCCCGAATTCGGCAGCTACGCGGCGGACGACGTCGCGTGGCTTCTGACGGACCTTTCCGGTGTGGAACTCGAAGCGCCCACAGAGGAACGCGAAGAGGCGATCCAGGCGGGCCGCGCCCATTACGCGGAATCGCTGCCGATCGAATTCCAGCCGAGCGCGGAATACCAGGAACTGTTCCACCGGACCCTCGACCGGTCGGCGGGGCGGCTCGCCCAGGCCGTCGCGGTGATCACCGAGCGGATCCTCGCGGAGCGCGGGCCCGAGGCCGTCCTGGTCTCGCTGGCGCGGGCGGGCACCCCGGTCGGGGTGCTGGCCAGACGCTGGGCGAAGCACGCCCACGGGCTGGACCTGCCGCACTACGCCGTCAGCATCGTGCGCGGCCGCGGCATCGACGCCGTCGCCCTGGACTATCTGGCCCGCCACCACGCCCCCTCCTCGGTGATGTTCGTCGATGGCTGGACGGGCAAGGGCGCGATCACCCGCGAGCTGGCCGACGCCCTGGCGGCGCACGGCGGCGGCTTCTCCCCGGAGATGGCCGTGCTCGCCGACCCCGGCCGCTGCGTCCGCGTGTACGGCACCCGCGAGGACTACCTGATCCCGTCGGCCTGCCTGAACTCGACGGTGTCGGGCCTGGTCAGCCGGACCGTCCTCAACGACGACCTGATCGGCCCCAAGGACTTCCACGGCGCGAAGTTCTACCGCGAACTGGCCGGCGCGGACGTCTCGAACCTCTTCCTCGACGCCGTCTGCGCGAAGTTCGACGAAGTCGATCTCATACCCGCAGATCCCACGCTGGTCCCGGCCCAGGAGGAGCCGGACTGGTCGGGCTGGGCGGCCGTCCAGCGGATCAGCGACGATTACGGCATCGGCAGTGTGAACCTGGTCAAGCCGGGCGTCGGTGAGACCACGCGGGTGCTGCTGCGGCGGGTGCCGTGGCGGATCCTGGCACGTGAGGGCGCGGGCGCCGAACTCGACCACATCCGGGTGCTGGCCGCCGAGCGGGGCGTCCCGGTCGTCGAGGTCGGGCCGGATCTGCCGTACGCCTGTGTCGGGCTCATCAAACCGAGGGACTTCGCTTGATCGTCGCCTGTTCCGACCTCGACCGCACCCTGATCTACTCGGCGAACTCGATGGCCCTGACGGGGCCCGCCGCCGACCTGCGCTGTGTGGAGGTCTACGACCGCAGACCGCTGTCGTACCTGACCGGCCGGCAGACCGCGCTGCTGGAGCTGCTGGCGGCGTCGGCGGTGTTCGTCCCGACCACGACCAGGACCCCCGAGCAGTATCGGCGGGTCCGGCTGCCGGGCCCGCCGCCCCGGTTCGCGATCTGCGCGAACGGCGGTTTCATCCTGGAGGACGGCCAGGAGGACCCGGTCTGGTCGGCGCGGGTCCGCAAGGCCGTCGCCGACTGCGCGTCGCTCACCGAGGTCCATGACCATCTCGCGGCGCTCAGCGGGCCGTTCACGCTCAGCCTGAAGATCGCGGCGGAGCTGTTCCCGTACACGGTCGTCGACCGGGCCGCCCTCCCCGACGGCTGGGTGGCGGAGCTGACGGCCTGGTGCGCCGAGCGCCGCTGGACTGTGTCGCTCCAGGGCCGCAAGATCTACTGCCTGCCGGAGCCGCTCACCAAGTCGGCGGCGGCGGCCGAGGTCGCGGCCCGCACGGGCGCCACCGGCCTGCTCGCCGCGGGCGACTCGCTGCTCGACACGGAGCTGCTGAACATCGCCGACGCCGCGATCCGCCCGGCCCACGGCGAACTGCACGACCAGAACTGGTCGGCCCCCCATGTGACGGTCACCGAATCGGACGGCATCCAGGCCGGCGAGGAGATCGCCGCCTGGCTCCTGGCCCGCGCCCTGGCCCCGTCGTTCGTCCCCGCCACCGGCTCGTGGCGTTCCTAGAGGCCGATCTGGCGGCGGAGGGCTTCCAGGAGTTGTTCGGCGTGGGCGCGCAGGCCGGGGTCGGCGGAGTCGAGGCCGTCGTCGAACACGAGGGTCCAGAGGAGTTCGTCGCGGGCGGGTGACGGTTTGGACTTCGGCGGGCGCCGTCCGACGATCCTGACCCCGCCCTCGGGCAGGGTGAACCGCTGGTTGACGACCACGGTCGCGGTCACCCGCTCCTGCACGACCTCGGGCACGGAGCCCGCGCCGTCCAGCCGCACATGGTGTTCGCCGTCGTCGGCCCGCACGTGCAGCCACGAGTCCTGCCAGGACGCGCCGAGCACGGTCTCCCACGGGAGCCGGACGTATCCGCCGTCCCCGTCGGGCAGGTGCAGCGCGACCCCGGTGGCGACGACATGGGATCCGCCCCTGGTGGCGGCGTGGGCGAGCGCACGCTCACCGCGGTGGAGTTCGAGCGCTTCACTGACGTTCCGAGGCAGCCGGGGCATGTCCCTAACCTACCGGCCACATGATCACCCCTAGGCCGTTCGGCGAAACCGCCGCGAAACGCCGAAGGCCCCGTTCCGATGGGAACGGGGCCTCGTTCTGCTCCCGCGGTTGGACTCGAACCAACGACCTGCCGGTTAACAGCCGGCTGCTCTGCCAATTGAGCTACGCGGGATCGTGCGCGCCGGTCGGTGTCCGGCGCGGTCCAGACTAGCGCATCGGCGGGGTGCTCTTCACGCCGATAACGGGCCGCCGGACCCCGGAAACGCGAGAAGGCCGCGCTTCCGGAGAGGAAGGCAGCCTTCTGGGTGGTTCCGTTCTGCTCCCGCAATTGGACTCGAACCAATAACCTGCCGATTAACAGTCGGCTGCTCTGCCAATTGAGCTATGCGGGAAGGTGGCCGACGCCGGAACCGCAAGGGCTCCTGCCGACGTGTCTAGATTAGCGCATCTCGCGGGCGATCCGCGCATCGAAACCGCTCCGGTGGGTACGCAGGGTGCAGGACTACGAGGAGTGATCATGAGACGCGCTGCGTTCATCGCCGGGGCGGCCCTCGGTTACGTCATGGGGGCCAGGGCCGGCCGGGACAGGTACGAGCAGATCGCGAAGGCCGCACGGGACTTCGCGCAGAATCCGGCCGTCCGGGCCGCCGCGGCCAACGTGCGGGACCAGGCCGGGGTCTACGGGGCCAAGGCCGCCCATCTGGCGGGCGAGGCCGCCCACGACGGCTGGGCCAAGACCGAGGAGCTGCGGCAGCGCGTGAACGAGCGCCGCCACCGCGAAGAGGACGGAAAACTAGTGACCATGTGACGGGGGCTGGTCAGAACGTCGCCGCGAGGCGACGCTGTGATGATGAGCCCTCGACTGACCGGGGACGAGTCCGCCCTGTGGCAGGCCGCCGTCCGCGTACTGGACGCCAACTGGACGGGGGCGGCGACCGTGCCGTCCCCGGGGCTCTACCCGCACCAGTGGGCATGGGATTCGGCGTTCGTCTGCATGGGCCTGGCCAGGGTCCATTACGACCGGGCCGAGCAGGAGCTGGTCTCGCTGTTCCGCGGGCAGTGGGAGACCGGGATGCTGCCCCACATCGTGTTCAACACCGGGGTCGCCAGGCACGCCTACTTTCCCGGTCCTGAGCTGTGGCGCAGCGCCAAGCAGCCGCAGGCGCCGCGCGACGCCGAGACGTCCGGGATCACGCAGCCGCCGCTGCACGCGCTGGCCGCGCTCCGCACGTACGCGGGCGCCCCGGACGGCGAACGCGGCCGTGCCTTCCTGCGCCGGATCTGGCCGAACCTGCTCGCCCAGCACCGGTATCTGGCCGTGCACCGGGATCTGGGCGGCACGGGGCTGATCTCGATCTGCCATCCGTGGGAGTCGGGCCTCGACAACAGCCCCGCCTGGGACCTTCCGCTGGCGGCCCTCCAGCTCCCTCCCAACGCCTACGCTCCCGCCGGGCTGCCGCGGGCCCTGCCCACGGGCGTCGACTACGAGCGGTACGTGTGGCTCGTCACGACGTTCCGCGAGACCGGCTACTCCGATGATCATCTGCGCGACGATCATCCGTTCGCGGTCGAGGACCCGCTGGTCAACTCCGCCTATCTGGCGTCCACCCACGCCCTGGCCGAGATCGCCGGGCTGATCGGCGCCGACCCCGTCCCGCACCGGGAGGAGGCCGCCCGGATCCACACGGCGCTGAACGACCGGCTCTGGGATCCCGACCATGCCTGCTTCCGTCCCTTCGACGTCAGGACCGGCCGGCGGATCCCGGTGACGACGATCGCGACCTTCGCGCCGCTGCTGGATCCCGAACTGCCGGCTCCGGCCGTCCGGGGGCTGGTGGACCTGCTGCTGTCGGCGCGGTTCGCGGGGGCGGCGGGCTATCCGGTGCCGACCTGCGACATCCAGGCCCCGGCGTTCGACCGCGCCGCCTACTGGCGCGGCCCGACCTGGGTCAACACCAACTGGCTGCTCTGGTCGGGCGCGACCGAGCAGGGCCTCCAGGTGATCGCCGACCTGCTCTACGGTTCGACGCTCCGGCTGATCCGCCAGTCGGGCTTCCGGGAGTTCTTCGACCCGTTCGACGGGACGGGCCGCGGCAGCCACGACTTCTCCTGGTCGGCGGCGCTGGTGCTGGATCTGCTGGCGGCGCGGCGCGGCACCCGCGCCGCCTGACACGTGGCACTCACCAGGGTGTCGGGAACAGAGCCGCGAGGGTGAGGTCGGCGGCCAGGGCGTGGCCCTTGGCGTTGAGGTGGATCCGGTCGGAGCTCCAGTTGGACGGGTCGGCGCTGCCGGGGTGGTCGGTGAAGGCGACGTGCAGCCCGCCGTGCCGGAGGGTGATCTTCTCGGTGAGCGCGGACAGCTCGCGCAGCCGCGGCCCGATCCGTCCGGCGAGCGGTTCGGGGGCGAGTCCCGCCGCGTCGATGTCGAACAGCCCGACCGTGACGACCAGTGCCCCGCCCTCGGCCAGTGCGCCGATCATGGTCTCCAGCTCCCGTTCGACGCCTTCGGTGTCGAAGGTCCGCCGGAAGGAGTCGTTCGCCCCGGCCAGCACGAACGCCAGGTCGGCCCGGTAGGCGACGGCCTCGGCGAGCTGCCGTTCCCGGATCTGCGCGGCCAGCAGGTTCCGCTCCCCGAGGTTGAGCTGCTCGGTCTCCAGCGCCTCGGCCACCCGGTCGGTCCAGGACAGGTCCGCGAATCCGGGATGGGGTTCGCGCACCCCTTCGGCGACGCTGTCCCCGATGACGACCATCCGCTTCCACATCACGACCTCCGAGCAGTCCGTGTACGAGGGGAAAAGAACGAACGATCGTACGATTACTTACCCGGGGCGCTCCGGTCAAGGTGACCTAAAGCACGAATGGTCGTATTGTTTGTCCATGACCACGGACGGGCGGCTGCTGCGCGGCGAGCAGACCAGGAAGCTGATCCTGGGCCACGCGATGGACATCGCCTCGGCCGAAGGGCTGGAGGCCCTGTCGATCGGCCGGCTCGCCACCGACCTCGGCATCTCCAAGAGCGGGCTGTTCGCCCACTTCGGGGCCAAGGAGGAGCTCCAGCTCGCCACGCTCGCCGCGGGCCGCGAAGTCTTCCGCGAGCAGGTCGTCGCCCCGGCCAGGACCGCTCCGCAGGGCCTGCCCCGGCTGGAGTCGCTGCTGGAGCACTGGCTGTCCTACGCCGAGCGGCGCACCTTCCCCGGCGGCTGCATCGTCTACTCGATCGCCGCGGAGTTCGACGCGCGCCCCGGCCGGATCCGTGACCGCGTCGCCGAGCTGCGGACCGAGTGGAGCGCCTACCTGGTCCACTCGGTCGAGGTCGCGATCGAGCAGGGGGAGATCCGCCGCGGCACCGACCCCGCCCAGCTCGTGTTCGAGCTCGACGCCTATGTCTGGGCGGCCGTCGGGGCGACCCTGCTGTACGACTCGCCGGAGCCGCTGGCCAGAGCCCGTACGGCGCTGGCCGCGAGGCTCGCGCTCGTGACGCCCGACGCGCCGCGCTGAATCCGTGGCCGCCGAACGGCGGCACGGTCGTTCTTGATAGCTTGGCGGGACCTTTCCGCCGAATCCGAAGGTCACCGTGTCCGAGCAGAGCCGCCCGTATGTCAGCATCACCACCGATTTCGGCGCCGCTTACACCGGCATCTGCGCCGGAGTCGTCGCCAGGATCGCCCCGCACGCCCAGGTGCAGGTGCTGAGCGACGAGGTGACCAAATACGCGATCATCGAAGGGGCGGCCCTGCTGGTACAGGCGCTGCCGTACCTGCCGGTCGGCACCCATGTCGCGATCGTCGACCCCGGTGTGGGCACCCCGCGCCACCCGCTGGCGATCCGCACCGGCCGCGGCGACGTCCTCGTCGGTCCCGACAACGGGCTGCTGGTGCCCGCCGCCGAGACCCTCGGCGGGATCGCCGAGGCCCGCCGGCTCACCAACCCCGACCTGCGGCTGCCCGCCGTGTCGAGCACCTTCCACGGCCGCGACATCTTCGCGCCCGCCGCGGGCCACCTCGCCTCGGGCGTCCCGCTGCACTCCTTCGGCGACGAGCTCACCCCGCTCCCGCTGGACCTGCCGGAGCCCGTCCGCGGCGACGGCGAGCTCACCGCGACCGTCCTTTATGTCGACGACTTCGGCAGCCTGATCCTCGGTGCGGCCGTCGCCGATCTGGACGAGGCCGAGGAGTATGAGACCTGCGGGATCAAGCTGCCGTTCGCCGGCACCTTCGGCGCCGTCGCCGTGGGGGAGCCGCTGCTGTTCCGTGACTCCTCCGGCCGGCTGGCGCTGGGCCTCAACCAGGGCGACGCCGCGAGCAGGCTCGGTCTCGCCGCGGGCGCGACCGTGACCATCCGCGCCGTCCGGCCCCGCTAGCATTTCCTACTAAACTTCCATGAAATCCCTTTCGGAGGCTCCCTTGCTGCGCCGTCTCACCGCCCTGCCCGTCGTGGCCCTCGCCCTCGCGGCCGCGGCCTGCGCTCCGGCCGAGGACAGCTCCACCGTCGCCCCGTCCGGCACGGCCACCGCCACGGCCGCCGCCTGCGCCAAGGACACGCTGCCGCTGAAGAACGCCGGCAAGCTCACCGTCGGCACCGACAAGCCCGCCTTCGAGCCCTGGTTCAAGAACGACGACCCGGCCAACGGCGAGGGCTTCGAATCGGCCGTCGCCTATGCCGTCGCCGAGAAGCTCGGCTTCGCCAAGACCGACGTCCAGTGGAAGACCGTGCCGTTCGACAAGTCGTTCGCGCCCGGCAAGAAGGACTTCGACTTCGACATCAACCAGGTCTCCATCAGCGAGGCCAGGTCCAAGGTCGTGACGTTCTCCGCCGGCTACTACGACGTCAGCCAGGCCGTCGTCGCCCTCAAGGGCGGCAAGTTCGCCGAAGTCACCGACGTCGCCGGGCTGAAGGACGCCAAGATCGCGGTCCAGGTCGGGACCACGTCGCTGAAGGCCGTCCAGGACCAGATCCAGCCGTCGGCGCAGCCGAAGGTCTTCAACACGCAGATCGACGCGGTCAACGCGCTCAAGACCAAGCAGGCCGACGTGCTGGTCGTCGACCTGCCGACCGCGTTCTACGTGACCGCCGCCCAGGTCGACAACTCCAAGATCGCCGGTCAGCTCCCGCAGGCGGGCGCCACGCCCGAGCAGTTCGGCCTCGTCCTGGAGAAGGGCAACGCCCTCGCCGGCTGCCTCGACCAGGCGATCGGCACGCTCAAGTCGTCCGGCGAGCTCGCCAAGATCCAGGAGCAGTGGCTGACGGCGTCGGCCGGTGCGCCCGTCCTGAAGTGACCGCCCCGACCAAGGGCGGCTGGACCAAGAGCCCCCGCCAGCTCGAACGCGAACGCCTGCGCAAGCGCGCCGCGGTCCGCTCCGGCGTGATCGCGACCGCCTCGACGGTGCTGCTGTTCGGGCTGGCCGGGACCCTCCTGGTCACCTCGCCCGGCTGGGAGCAGGTCAGGACCTACTTCTTCTCCTGGCCGGAGTTCACCGACTCCTTCCCCGACATCCTGCGGGCGTTCTGGACCAACGTCCAGATCTTCCTGATCGCCGAGCCGCTGGTCCTGTTGGTCGGGCTGCTCGTGGCGCTGACCAGGGGCACGACCTCGGCGGCGCTGTTCCCGCTGCGGGCCCTGGCCATCGCCTACACCGACGTCTTCCGCGGCATCCCGACCATCCTGCTGGTCTACCTGATCGGCTTCGGCGTCCCCGCGCTCGGGCTGACCGGGGTCACCACCAGCGCGATGGTCTGGGGCACCACCGCGCTCGTGCTGTCGTACGGCGCGTACGTCGCCGAGGTGTTCAGGGCCGGGATCTCCTCGGTGCACCCGTCGCAGTTCGCGGCGGCCCGCACCCTCGGGCTCAGCAAGGCGCAGGCGATGCGCCACGTGATCCTGCCGCAGGCCGTCAGGAACGTGGTGCCGCCGCTGCTCAACGATTTCGCGTCGCTGCAGAAGGACACCGCGCTCGTCGCCGTCCTCGGTGTGATCGAGGCGCTGCGGCAGGCGCAGATCGCCCAGTACGAGACCTTCCACTACACGCCCTACCTGGCCGCCGCCGTGCTGTTCATCGGCCTGACGGTGCCGATGGCGCGGTTCGCCGACTGGCTCGCCGCCCGAGCGGAGAAGCGCTGATGCTGCACATCGAAGGGGTCTGGAAGACCTACGGGGAATCGCCCGTGCTGCGCGGCGCCGACCTGGACGTCGAACGGCACGAGGTGGTCTGCCTGATCGGCCCGTCAGGATCGGGCAAATCAACGCTGCTGCGCTGCGTCAACCTGCTGGAGACCGTCGACGACGGGGCGATCTTCCTGGACGGCATGGAGCTGACCGCGCCCGACGTCGACGAGAACGCCGTCCGCCGGAAGATCGGGATGGTGTTCCAGAGCTACAACCTGTTCCCGCACCTGTCCGTCCTGGACAACATCACGCTCGCGCCGCGCAAAGTCCACAAGCTGGGCGCGCGCGAGGCGGGGGAGCGGGCCGAGGAACTGCTGGCGCGGTTCGGGCTCGCCGACAAGCGCGACGCCCGCCCCGACCGGCTGTCGGGCGGGCAGCAGCAGCGCGTCGCGGTGATCAGGGCGCTGGCCTGCCGTCCCGAGCTGCTGCTGCTCGACGAGGTCACCTCGGCCCTCGACCCCGCCCTCGTCGCCGAGGTCCTCGGCATCGTCAAGGACCTGCGCGACGACGGCATGACAATGATCATCTCCACGCATGAGATGGCGTTCGCCAGGGAGATCGCCGACGCCGTCTACCGGATCGAGGACGGGGTTCCGCGCCGGATCGCGCTCAGCGAGCTCCCCTGATCACTCCGCGAGCGCCAGCAGTTCGTCGAAACCGGCCCGGATGCCCTTGCCGAGCAGCTCGACGTCCGGCTGGCCGTCGAAGTCGGCGCTGACCCCGAAACTCAGCCTGCCCATATAGGAGAAGATCGCGGTCGCGACCTGGATGCCGCCGGTCAGCGGCACGTACGGGTACAGCTCCTTGACCTCGCGGCCCAGCACGTACAGCGGGAACTGCGGGCCAGGGATGTTGGTCGTGACGGTCTGCACGATCGGGTTGAACAGCCGGATCGGCGCCCGCGCTCCCAGCACCATGAGGGCGGGCGCGACGGCGGCGTCCGTCAGCCGGGTGATCTGGACTCCGCCGACCTCCTGATTGGTGGCCTTCAGATCGTCCATCTGCGAGCGGATCAGTGTGTACCGTTCGATCGGGTCGTCCACGCCGACCGGCAGGTTGACGAAGACCGCCGACACCCGGTTGCTGAGCACGCCCTTCTCCTCGGCGACCCGCACCGACACCGGCACCGCCGACCGGACCACCGTGCCCGGGTCGAGCCCGCCGCGTCCGGCGAGCTGGTCGCGGAACCCGCGGGTGACGGCCGACAGGACGACGTCGTTGACGGTCCCGCCGTGCGCCTTGCGGATCTCACGCGCCTCCTCGAGCTGGGCGTTCACCCACAGCCAGCGGCGGTGCGGCCCGATCGGCCCGTTCAGCACCGAAGCGGAGTTCGAACCGAACCGTGAGAGCTGCCGGACCAGGCCGCCCGCGTAGTCGATCAACTGGGGCGCCTTGCGCAGCCCGCCCACCAGGCCCGGCAGGTTCGCCACCGCGCGGACCGGCTGGAGCAGGTTGTCGACGACCGCGTCGGCGAGCAGGGTCAGATCGGATGGTTCGGCGTGCGGATGCCACTCCTGCGGCTCCGGCAGGGGGGTGGTCTCGGGGGTGAGGTCGAACATGGCCGTCATCAGGTCCATGCCGGCGACACCGTCGACCATGCAGTGGTGGACCTTGGCGATGATCGCCCAACGGCCGTTCTCCAACCCCTCGACCAGCCACAGCTCCCACAGCGGCTTCTTGGGATCGAGCCGCTGGGCGAGGATCCGGCCTGCCAGGTTCCGGAGCTGCTCGTCGCTGCCCGGCGCCGGGACGGCCGTGTGCCGCACGTGGTAGAGGATCTGGAAATGGGGGTCGTCCACCCAGACCGGACGCCCCACATGGAACGGCACCGACCGCACCCGCTGCCGGTAGCGCTCCACTCCCGGCAGCTTGGCGGCGATCAGGCGCACCACGTCGCCGTAGGGGGGCGGGGGCCCGTCCAGGACGATCACAGCCGCGACGTGCAGCGGCGTGTTCTCGTCCTCGATCAGGTAGAAGCTGGCGTCCAGCCCGTTCATCCGATGCACTGAGGCTCATCCTCCGGGCCGCGGTGTTCGGGGGGAGGCCGCGGCCGTCCCACCACCCAAGCAGGAGCCGATCAGTTCTGACAACGCGTTGACTAGGCGCTAACGCGATCTTCATGTCCGGAAGCGGAAACTTCGGGAGCCGGTTCCCGCAGTGTCGCCGCGAGGACGGCGCCCAGGAGGCAGAGCCCCGCCGTGATGAGGAAGATCTCGCGGTACTCGATGTGCAGGACTTCCGCGATGCCGTGCTCGTAGGCCGCGTAGGCCTTCTTCCACTCCTCGGGGTCCATCCCGAACGGCAGCGGCGGCACCAGTTCCCGCTCCACGATCAGGGTCTGGAGCCGGTGGAAGCCGAATCCGCCCAGCGCGGCGATGCCCAGCAGCATCCCCATCATCCGGCTGACGACGACCGCGGCCGACGCCACCCCGTGCTGCCCCGCCGGGACCAGCCGCAGCACCGCCGAGGAGACCGGCGCGATGACCAGGCCGAGTCCCAGACCGGTGAGGGCCAGATCGAGGTCCATCCGGGGGAGCGGACCATACGAAGCGGTCGTCGGATCGAGCGGCCAGCCCGCGATCAGAAGGTAGCCGATTCCGGCCACCGCCATCCCGGCCGTCAACGGCCACCTGTCGCCGTAACGGTGGGCGACGACGCCGCCGAGCACCGCCGCGACCGCCAACGCCACCAGGAAACGGGCCAGCAGCAGCGCCCCCTCGGCGGGGGTCTGCTTGAGCAGGGTGGTGCTGACGAGCTGCATGTCCACCAGCGTGACCATGAGCGCGGCGCCCGACAGCAGGCTGACGGCCAGCACGACGAACACCGGGGTCTTGCGGACCCCGGTCAGATCGAGCAGCTTCGCCTTGGCCCGCCGTTCCCAGAACCCGAACAGCACCAGCACGACCGCGCCGCCCGCAAGGCACGGCACACCCCACGACGGCAGCGCGCCCAGCTCAGGCTCGGGGTTGTAGGAGCCGAACACCAGCAGCCCGAGCCCGACGGCGAGCAGGACCCCGCCGACCGCGTCGACCCTGGCCGGCTGCCCGGGACGGCCGGACGGCACCGTGAAGTGCACCGCGACCATCGCCGCCACCGCCAGCGGCACGTTCACCCAGAAGATCCCGCGCCATCCGACCAGCGCCGCCAGCCCGGCCCCGTAGAGCGGGCCGAGCACACTGCCCAGCTCCTGCGCGGCGCCCACGACCCCGAGGACCAGCGGCCGCTGCCGCTCCGACCAGAGGTCGCCGGCGAGCGCCATCGTGATCGGCAGCAGCGCGCCGCCCGCGATCCCCTGCACCACCCGGCCCGCGACCAGCAGATGCAGGGAGTCGGCCACGGCCGTCATCCCCGAGCCGATCGCGAACGCCGCCAGGCACAGATGCAGCACCGTGCGGCGGCCGAACCGGTCCGAGAGCTGGCCGAGCAGCGGCATGGCCGCCACATAGCCGAGCAGGAACCCGGTGACGACCGGGGTGATCCGCTCCGGCCGGTTCACCGGGACGCCCACGTCCTTCACCATCTGGGTGAGCACGGTGACGACGACGTAGGCGTCCAGGGAGGCCAGCAGGACCACGGCCCCGCCGACCCCGATCGCGGCCTTCCGGTTTACGGCGCGCGGGCCGGTCATTACTGCGGGGCCTTGATCTGCGGGTCGGCGTTGTAGTTCGACAGGGCGAGGATCACCGAGCCGCCCGGCATCTCCATCCGGACCTTGGTCAGCCGGTGGTCGGTGTCGCTGACCCAGACCGAACCCTTGACGTCGGTGGTCGCCTTGACGCCCAGCCCGGAGACCGCGGCCGCCGGCAGCGTCGCGTCGATCTTGACGGAGCCGTCCTCATGGGCGGTGGACTGGGCGTTCTGCGCCTGGGTGAGCAGCAGCGGCACACCCTTGTCGGGGTTGAGGATCGCCGACGGGTCGACGATATTGCTGATCGTCGACCGGGGGGCCTTGGTGTACTTGCCGATGACGTAGTAGTAGAAGTCCGGACCGACCAGGACGAACTTGGCCTCGATGGTCTGGCCGAGCGCACTGATCGTCGCGGTGCCCTGGGCGTCGCCCGACTTGAGTAGATCGCCCTGCATCGCCTTCACCGGGATCTCCGGCGAGCCCTCGGTGGTGAGGTTGAAGGCCACCGAGGAGACGTCCTTCATCGCCGTGGCCGACTGGGACAGCACCTCCTGGGCGGGAGGCAGATCGGCGGAGACCTTCGCGTCCTTGTCGCCGGACGAGCAACCGGTGATCAGGGCGGTGGCCAGGGGGACCGCGAGGAAGGCGCCTGCGAGTTTCGAACCACGGAGTCGGGACATGCCGATGAGGGTAGCGACCTCCGGGCGTGCCCCGACAGCCGCTCACTGCGGAGATCGTGCTCGAACCTCAGACGGATGCGCCTTGCGGCGCATCACTCGGCAGGATGATGATCAGGGTTCTGCGTTCAGGGTTCCTGGACGACGGCTTGGCGGCGCAGGCCCTCCGGCAGGCGGGAGCTGGCGCCGAACAGTTCGACGCCGACCAGCTCGCCGGAGTGCGCGAAGTCGAGGATGGCGGCCAGTTCGCCCTCCCTGTCGTCGACCTCGAGCTGGTCGACGGCCTCCCCGTCCTGGTCGAACACCCCGCTGAACCCGATGTACGCGCTGTCGGAGGCCGGTTCGTGCCGCACCCTGACCCGCTTGAACGGCGACGGGAAACCAAGATCGGGTTCGCCCCACAGCCGGAGTTGCGACGCCTGCTCCGACCCTTCCAGGACCCCCCAGATCACCCCGTGGACGAGCTGGAGCGCCTGGACGGCGTCCTCGCCGACGATCCTGTAGTCGCCGTCCCAGACCCCGAGCCCCTCAATCCGGTAGGGGCACGCCCAGGGGGCGTCGGCCTCCAAAGGGTCGAGCCCTTCGGTGTCGAGGTACGGCTGGCCGATCGAGATGATGACATCGCCGACCAGGCGTCCGTTGTCGTCGTGGAGCTGCAGCACCCGCCGGGCGATCACGTTCACGAAGTTGATCTACCCTGCCCGAGGCCGCCGGAACCCCCGTGACCTCCGCTCACGTGACCCCTAAGATAAGGCGAATGACCTTCATGATCCGTGAGCTCGCCCGGGCGGAACTCCCCCTGTGCCAGGATCTCGCCGAGTCGCGCGACTGGGGTCGTGAAGACGCGAAGTGGGACCTGCTGTTCGCGGTCGGAACCGTCTACGGCATCCCGGCCCCGGACGGCGACGGGCTCGCCGCGATGGCCGTGGGCACCCGATACGGAACCACCGCCACGGCCGTCAGCATGGTCGTCACCGCCGCGCGCTACGAACGTCGCGGCCTCGGCGGCCGGCTGATGCGCCACATCATGGACACCTCGGGGACCGACAGCCATGTCCTCACCGCCACCCCCTACGGCCGTCCCCTCTACGAACGTCTCGGCTTCCGCTCCATCGCCCCCATCACCGCCCACTTCGGCTCCCCGTCCTTCACCGAGACGGGCCTGTCCCGCCCCGCCACCCCCGCCGACCTCCCCGCGATCATCGCCCTGGACACCGCCGCCACCGGCACCCCCCGCACCGCCCTCCTCACCACCCTTTTCGAGTCCCACGCCCTGACCTTCCGCGTGGTCGACGCCCCCGACGGCACCCTCCTGGGCTCAGCCGGCGCCTGGCGCTACGAGAACCACACCCTCCTCGGCCCGCTCTCCGCCGACCGCCCCGAAACCGCCATCACCCTCCTGACGGACCTGATCGCCACCACCCCCGCCCCTTACCGAGTCGAGATCGGCGCCTGGCAGCCCGAACTCCTCACCTGGTCCTCCACCCACTCCCTCCTCCCTTCTTTCTCCTGCGACCTCATGGAACAGGGCCCCGCGATCCCGTCCACCCCCACCCACCTCTTCACCACCGCAGCCCTGGCCTTCGGCTGACCCCCACCCCACCCCAACCCACTAGGATCAACCCCAACCAGGGGCGGTAGCTCAGCCGGTAAGAGCAGCGGACTCATAATCCGTCGGTCGTGGGTTCGAACCCCACCCGCCCTACCAACAGGCCCTGTGGCATAAGGGTTTTCCGCGAGTCGTGCGGAACGGACGGCGGGCGGTGCGTCACCACAGTGACGCACCAATGACGCACCAACACCCCCGAGAGGACATGTCGAGGCCCCCACCCGGTGTCGGCGTCCCTCGGACGTGCCCGAGGGGCGGCCGCGTCAGGTGTTCCAGACGCGGCCGCCGTAGGCCGATCCAGCCTCTCCAGGCTCAGCGGGACGCGATCGGGTTCTGGCGAATGGGTGGCCTTCCGATGGCTGCAGAGCAGGTACCAGAGCGAGGTGAGAGCGGCGCAGCAGACGGCCGGAGACGATCGATGGCGGTTGCTGGTGGTCACCGACGCCCTGGTTTCCCGAACTGCTCAGGGCTCAGCCGCTCAGATGGTCTTCCACGGTCGTGAAGCGTTCGTCGGCGTGGGGGCAGCTGGCGCGGATGGAGGTGAAACCGACGGCGTCGATGATCATGGGGCCGTCGACCGTCTTGCGGTACTCAGGGTAGGTCTTGAGGATGAGCTTCGACGGGGCGGTCTCGGGATGATCGTTCACCAGCTCCGGGCCTCCCGCGGCATGGACGTGCGCGGAGAGGCCGGGGCAGGGACGGCCCATCAGATCGACGAGATGGTCGCTGCCGCACAGGACCCATGCCTCGGTCTCATGGAGTACGAGGTGGGGGACGAACCGGGGGTCGTTGACGGCCTTGGCCAGGGCCCCTTCGACGTGCCGGACTCTGTCGACGGCGGTGCCGTTCGCGGGCCGATCGGCCATGCCAGGGGCGTCGGCGGGGAACGCGTAATAGTCGAACAGGGTGGTGAGCACGGTCAGCGAGGTGTCGCCGAGCAGCCGGGTGATATCGCCGAGCAGCCGCGGCCAGTTGCTGACACCGCCCTTGTGGTTCGGGCCTCGGGCGGAGCGTTTGGTGGTGAGCAGCGAACAGGTCAGGTGGACGTCGGACGCCGCATAGTGGGGGAGGAGGATCTGCTGGACGACGACCTCTTCGGTCTGGCCCTCGACCAGGACGTGGACGCGCTTCATCACTCAGGGGCCGGCCGTCCGCCCAGGAGGTTCTTCTCCCAGAGCTCACCGAGGCCGTACTCGTCGAGCCAGGCATCGAGCCGTTCGGGGTCGGGGCGGCTGAACACCGAGGCGCCGTCGGCGCGCTCGACGACGATGAGGTCGTCGATCGAGAAACGGTTCATGAGGGTGACCGACTGGGTGGCGATGAGGACCTGGCTCGTCGCCGCCGCGGTCTGCAGCATCTCAGCGAGCTGGACGATCGCGAACGGATGAAGCCCGAGCTCGGGTTCGTCCAGCACCACCAGCGCGGGCAGCTCCGGCTGCAGCAGCAGGGCGGAGAGGCAGACGAATCGCAGTGTTCCGTCCGAGAAGGCGTTGGCGGGCAGCACCGTCTCAGATCCCTCTTGCCGCCAGCGAAGGCTGATCTTGTCTGCGGCGGCCTCCGGCTCGAGGACGAAATCGCGGAAGAAAGGCGCGACCTGTTTGATCGAGCTGACGACCCGCCGGTAGTGGGTCGGCTCGGACTCCCTCATCCGCAGAAGGACCGGGGCGAGGTTGGCGGCGTCGGCATGCAGCTTTTCGTTGTCGGAGATGAACGAGTTCCGCTTCACCGGCGCGTTCCTGCTGGTGTCGTGGAAATGGTAGACACGGCAGCCGTTGAGGATCTCGGCGACGTGGCCGGCGATGCTCGCCTCGCCCCGTTCCTCGATCTCCTCGTTGAGGAGGCTTTCCCGGTGGCCGCGGCCGAGGTTCAGCGAAAAGGGATTTGCGAACCCGCCATAGCCGATGAACTCGGAGTCGAAGATCAGGTCATCTCGGGATCCTGGCCGGAGGACGGCATTGTAGGAGTTGGCACCGGCCTCGAGAGCGAGGCTGATCCGTGCGGTGCTTCCCGGCTCGTCGTGCAGCAGGGCCGAAGCTCCGCCCGCAAGGCCGACGAACAGCCCGAGCTCGCCGTCTGCGAGGTATCCGAGCAGCTCCAGCGCTCGCACGAAATTGCTCTTGCCGGCGCCGTTGGCCCCGACGAGGACGTTCATGGATCCGAGCTCAACCGCGGCCGATCGGATCGAGGTGAAACCCTCGACCGTGATCTTCGATAGGCGACGCGCCATGCCCCGGCCATCCCTCGGAGGATCCGATGATCGACAATGCTCACTCCAAGCTATCATCGGCGCCCTCCAGCTCCGCGCAGCCTGTGGACGACGCCGGATCGACGGCGCGAAGGTCCTCGATGAGCCGGTCGAGGAGAAGCTCCTCTTCGATCCGGAGTGCTCGGGACGCCATCGCCGAGCTGAGCTCGGGAGACCACGGGGTGGGGAGGGGCCGTCCCGTGAGCGCACCCCCGGCAGGGGCCGCACGATAGTCGGCCACAGAGTAGCGCCAGGGGACGAAACCGACACGCTGGTGGAGAGCCACGGCGATGGAGACACCGCCCCAGTCGAAGTCGCCGTGGTAAGCGAAGACGGCGCCGCCCTCACGGAGGAGGGTGAGTAGCCGCCAGACCGCCGCGGACGGATGGCCGCCGACGCAGACCATGGGAGGGCAGGCGGAGCCAAGGTCGTCAGCGGCCGCTGCGATGACGACCGGGTTCTCGCACAGATGCACGCGTTCGGCGAAGAGGGGCTTGGGATGGCGGCGGAGCTGCCGGAGCGTCAGGACGGCCGGCTCTCCCGCGCTTCGGTGAGCCGCCAGGACGGCGCCTAGCAGCGAGGAAGGTTCGGCCGCGAGCCCGAGCGTGAGGACGGTCGAGGACAACTCGTCGACGTGGACGCCGACAGCGGCCCAGACAGCCCGGCGAGACTCGGCCGACGATTCGCTCCGGAACGGCCGTCCCGTCAGGGCACGCGCCGCCGACAGGACGAGTGTTGCGAGCGGTCGGCCCTCGTCGAGGGCATGGGCGTCGAGACAGGTCTCGGCCGCGAGCCGGCCCAGCGGGATCGAACGAGCGGGCAGGCGATCGAGGACGCTCACGAACGAGGTCAGCAGGACGGCCGCGTCGGCGGGATCGGGAGCGAGACGCCGAATCAGTCCGGTGGCGTCGATCCACGATCGCCATTCGGCCAGCTGCCCCGGACCGCCGGCGACGGCAGCGTCCAGCGGGGCGAGGGCCTGCCGCCATGCGTTCTCGGTACGCAGCCGTTCCGCGGAGAGCAGGTCGACCGGTCCGGTGAGGGCGGTGACGGCGGTGGCGAGCCCGCCGTGGCCGGTGGAGTGGAGCACAGCATCGACTGAGGACAGGTTCACGGTCAGGGACGTCCCGGTGGCGGGTTTGCGGCCGAGTAGAGCGGCCAGGGCCCGGCGCTGCCCGGCGGTCGGGTCGCTGAGGCTGACCGTCCCGGTGAGCGGGACGTTCTTGGCGATCCGCTGCCGGACCCGCTCGACCAGCCACGCGAGGTCTTCGGCGCCGATGAGCCTGCGCAGCCGCTCATCATTGGCCGGGGCATCGTTCATGAGAAGAGTGCCTCCGCGGCGGGCGGGGTCTTCGCTTCCGCGGGAAGGAAGACGTCGGGCCGGGGCATCCGTGTCCGTTCCCGGCCGTCCCACCGCCAAGGGGTGACGAGGACCGCGTCAATGCCGTCTCGGCGGGAGAGCTGGCAGATGGCGAGGCCCGGCACCTGCGGATAGCAGCCCCACTCGCGTTCGCTGGTCATGACGACGTCCATGTCGAAGGTGGCGAGCAGCCCGAGGCACTTGGCGCGGGAGTCGTCGTCGACGCCGGCGAAGGCTTCATCGAGGGCGACCAGCCGCGGGGCGTGCGGATTCGTCGCTGACTTGTAGTAGGCCGAGGCCGCGGCGAACAGCGGCACGGACGCCGCGAGCACCCGTTCGCCGCCGGAGGCGGGGCCCGTAGCGGGACGCCAATGGCCGTCCTGATGACGCTGGATCACGAACTCGTGCCAGCTCCGGTAGTCCAGCGCCCGGGTGAGCTGGTCGGTCCATCCGGCCGATGGGTTCTCGGCGTGTTCACGGGCGATCTGCTCCTGCAGGAACCCGCCGACCGCCGCCCGATCGTCCTCGCTCCAGGCGTCGATCGTCTGGCGGAGCTTGGCCCGCACGGCCTCCAGTCCCTCGGGGGCCTTCTTCGCGGGCCGCCAGAGCAGACGGAGCGTCATACCGGTCGAGGTCGGGCGGGCCGTGAGCTCGCCGTTCATCGCCGCGACTTCTTCCTCGCCGGTGATGATCAGTTCATGGAGTGCCCCGGCGACTTCATTGAGGAGATGGTTCTCCAGGATCTCCCGCTCCTGCGCCGACAGCAGCCGGGCTCGTTGCTTGTTCTCTTCGGTGAGGGCGGCGGCGAGTTCGGGAATGTCCCGGGTGCGGCCTTGGAAGACCACGTCCACCAGCATGATTCCGTCCCGGAGGACCATGCCGACCGAGTGGCCGTGCCGCGACATGGCATCGGAGAGCAGTTTGTGCTCCTCGGTGACCCGGCGCTGGCTGTTGTTCCAGGGGCCGTCGGCGTCGTCCGTCTGCTCCAGCTCCGTGTTGATGGTGCGGGCGAGCAGCACGGCTGCCTTGGCGCTCCAGGGATCAGCCGGGTCGGGAAGCCCGGCCTCGGGTAGCGCCAGCGAGAGGACACCCGTTGCCGCGAAGGACCGGAACTCCTCGACGGCGCGATCACGGACCTCGACCGCCTGCCGGATCTCCTGCCTTAGCGACTGTCTGCGGCCTTCGGCCTGGCCTTGGGCCAGTACTGTCTCCTGCTGGACGGTGCGAGTCCGTATCTCGGTGATCCGCCGCTCGTCAAGCGCCAGCTCCACGTCGCCGAGCCGCCGGAACAGTTCCTCCACCCCGGCCCCCGCCGTCTCCACGAGGGCTCGGTAGGTCTCCTCGGCGACGGCCGCCGCTCCGTGCGCTTCCTCCGCCACGACCACGCTCTGGTCGGCGCGGTCGCGGACGACGGCCAGTTCTGCGTCGGCCTCGGCGACCGCGGTGCGGGCGGCGGAGGCGGTCGCGATGGCCGGCCAGAGGCCCGCGAGGGCGACCTGGTAGTCCGACAGGGCGGCTTTGACGTCGGGAAGAGCCGCCGGGTCAGCGGGAAGACCGACGTCCTGCGCGAACTCCGTGGCGTGTACAGCGGCCACCTCGGCTTCCACACGGAGATGGTCGGCTCTGGCGGCGGCGGCCAGCCGGGCCTCGTCGAGTTCGCGCCTGCGCCGGTGCGCCTCGGCGAGCCGGATGTGGGCCTCCCGGAGCGGGGTGTCGGACGGGAGCTCCCGGTACTCGGCGGACAGCCGCAGCCGTCGGGTGGCGACCGACCGCCGTTCTTCGGCGATCTTCTCAAGCCGATCTTCGACGTCCTCGGCCTCGACGAGGGCCGCCGCGAGCTGTTCCCTGCGTGCGGCCTCCCTGGCGCCCTCGCCGATGAAGACCGCGCTGTCCTTGCGCCAGCGCCCGGCCAGTACGCCGTTGCCCCAGCGTCCGTCGGCCGCGACCCACGTTCCGGCGCCGGGTCCCAGGCCGATCCGGCCGAGCACCGCCGCGATGACCTGATCGGAGGGAACATCGGCCGCGGCCGAGCGGTCGACGGCGGGGCGCAGCACAGAGGCGCAGGTGAGGCCGCCGGAGACGGGGCCGGCCAGCAGGAAGGTGTCGTCGGCGGCGAGGATCCGTCCGTCGGGAGTGATCCACGCGTCGAGCAGTCCGGCTGCTTCGAGCGCGGCCTCGAGGCCCGCTCGCTGGTCGGCGGCGAGCGCGTCGGTGAAGTCCACCGCCCGCCACAGGGGAGCGCCGGGACGCCCCGAACGGCCGTCGGCGGTGCGGGTGTGCGGCATGGGCGGCGCGTCGGTCCCGCCGGACTCGAGGCGGCGGATGCGCGCGCGGAGCTCCCCGAGACGATGCCGGCCATCGTCCTGAGACCGCTCCAGGACGGCGTCCGCACGGGCGAGATCGGAGGTGGCGGACTGGACGGCCTCGCCCACGGCGGCCGCGGCGGGGTTGGCGTCGGACTCCGTGATCGACCATGCGGCCAGGTCGGAGAGGACGAGGTCGGGATCGGGGATCGGGATCTCGGTGAGCCCGGAGAGATACCTCCGGTACAGCTCGCTGAGCTCATCGGCCCGGGACAGGACGGCCCCGTCGGCGGTGGCGATGCGTTCGGCGGCCTCCTGCGACTCCCCGGTGAGCCGGGTCACCTCGTCCCGAGCCCGCTCCCATCGGCGTTTCGCGGACTCGACGACGGCGAGCAGCCGTTCGAGCTCGTTGATCGCGGCGGCCCGCCGCTTGGCGAGTTCGGCGGTGATTCTGCGCGCGTCGGGCATGTCGCTCGCGCAGTCGCGGAGGGCCGCTCGGTGCTCGGCGCCGAATCCGGCGCGTCCCGCCGTCACCTCGGCGGCGTCCGACGCGGCCGAGAGCTCAGTCTCGGCGTCATCCCTGCGACGGCCTAGTTCCTGCCCGCGGCGCTCGGCTCGGGTTACCCGCTCAGCCTGCTCCGAAGCCTCCCTGCCCCGCTCCGTTGCATATCTGGTCAGCCGGGCCGCCTCCGCACCGGTCTCCTTCAGCCGCTGAGCGTCGCGCATCTCGGGACTCTGCCGGAGTGCGGTCTGCCGAGCCTCCAGTCGCAGCCGCTCCTCTTCAAGGCCCTTCAGCCGCTGTTCGGCCTCGGCGAGTGTGGCCAACGCCGATTTCAGGTTGTTCTCGGCCTCGATGAGATCGCGGCCGAGATGCTCGTAGCGGCTGTGGGCCACCCGGAGCACACCGGCCTTGCGCTTGGTGGCGATCTTCGCGTACCGCCCATAGTGGATCAGGAAGGCGTCGGCCGCCCGGCTCGTCTCGTCCAGCGCACGAAGGGCGTCACGCTCCTCGTCGAGGCCGCGGAGCGCCTCGGCGACGGTGTCGACCAGCGCCGGGCTGATCGGCGGGAGCGCCTCGGTGAGGGCCTTCGACAGCAGTTTCTCGTCGGGCTTCTTCGACAGCTGCGGTTGCCGCAACTGGATCAGCAGGTTGATCAGCGCCTCGTACCGTCGTTCACCGAGGCCGAACAGCGCCGCGTCGACGGCCCGCCGATAGTCGGAGGCCCGGTCGTAGACCGTCCCGTGGCCGTCGAGCGCGTCCCGGAGCTTGTCCCGGGTGATCGTGACTCCGGCGGCGGACAGAAGGTGCAGCTCCTCGCCGACGCGCTGCCCGGTGACGAAGAACCAGTGCCGGGTGATGCCGCGGTCCTTGACGGCCTTCAGCCCGCAGCCGATCGTCTTGTACTCGGCGGTTCCGTCGGCGGTGCGACGCCCGAACTCCAGCCAGGTGTAACCGAGCCGCTCGGGATGCGGATGCCGACCGCCGAGCAGCAGGTTCCATTCCATGCGCTTCTGCCGGTCGCCGTCGGGCTCCACCCGGTGCGGGGCAAGTTCGCCGTCCAGCAGGAACGGCAGTGTCAGGGCGAGGACCTTCGACTTGCCGGTGCCGTTGTTGCCGCGCAGCAGCAGTCTGCCGTCGTGGAAATGGAACTCTTCCGCGTCGTAGTGGAAGATGTCCACGAGCCCGGCCCGCAGCGGCTTCCAGCGTTCAGAGTCGGGTAGCGGGAGCGTCATGCTGATTCCTTGATCGTAGGTTCGTCGAGCGCGTACCGGTTGATCGCGGGGAGCGCGGTGACCCTCGTTCCGGCCACTTCGGCGAGACGCAGCGCGGTGAGCCTGCTGAGCGCGTCCGCCAGGAGCTCGGTCTCGGCGCCCGGGTCGGTGACGCCCTTGCGCCAGAAGGTCCGATGTTCGGCGGCCTTCAGCCGCACGAACGCATGAAGTTCATCGAGGGTCGCGGTGCCGCGCTCGGCGAGGTGCTCGGCGACCAGCAGGGTGAGGTGGCCATCGGTGCGCTGCTCGGGCATCCGCACGTCGGTCAGCTCGTCCTTGGGGTCGACCATGGCGATCCCCTCGGCACGGACCTCAGCGACCAGCCCGGTCGCCTCCTCGATGCGCCGGACGATCGCGTGCCGCTGCGAGTGCAGATAGAGCCGCTCGGCTTCGGTCAGTTCGGTGTAGTAGACGACCGGCTCCTCGAGGAACCGGCGGGTGAGCGACCGGCGGAGCGTCTGGTTCCGCAGATCCTCGGTGTCGGGCATCTCTTCAGCGACGAGCTGGGCCAGACGATCGGCCAAAGAGTCCGCGTGGACGGTCGAAGGCCCCCGGGCGCCGGTCAGCAAGGTCGACAGCACCGCGCGTCGCACGTCGTACAGGACGTCCCCGGCCGACGACAGGTACGACTCCTCTTCTCCCGCCACCCGTCGCAGCACCCCCCAATCGAGCAGGAGCCGGACCACCGCCACCAGGTCGGCCCGCTCGGCCCGGTTGTCCAGAGCGAACGTGAAGTCGAGATCGGGTTCGGCGGCCGCGGTCAGCAGCTCCTCGGCCAGCCGCCCCAGGGTGGTCTGGGCGTCGGCGCGCTCCAGCACCGCCAGCGCCAGGCACAGGACGACATAGCGGCGGCGCCCGAACGGCTCACGTGACCGGCCGCGCGCCGGATGGGTGGCGTCGGCGGTGGCCGTGGTCGTCTTGAACAGCCGGGCCAGCCCGGCCTCCACATGCAGCCGCCAGCCGGTCTCGCGGGTCAGCCAGGAGCTCAATTCGCGCTCGCAGCGCCTGACCTTGAGCAGGACGTCGCCGTCGTGCTCGGCGGTGAGCAGAGGCTTGGCGAGGAGCGCCCGCAACGCGGCCCGGCGCATTTCGCGCTCTTCCTCGATCACGGTTCCCCCATCAGGTCGGTGATCTCGATGAAGTGTTCCGGGCCGGTGAGCACGCCATCCTCGGTGACGATCCGCGCCTCCGCTCTGCCGGGGACGATCGACAGCCGTACCTCGAAGGAGCCGTCCGCGGTCACCGTCTTCACCTCGGTCTCGCCCGGAACCCTCGCCGACAGCGCGTCGCCGAGCAGCCCGAGGAACAGCCGGAACGCGCGAGGGTCGAGCACGTTCAGCTGAGAGAGGAGCACGGGCCCGCCGGTGCTGAGCAGCGCACGGGCGGCGGCGGTCTCGGCGGCCTCCTGGTCGGCCTGCTCGCGCAGGAACCGGCGCTCTTTGTCGCGGTTGCGCACCTGGTTCGGTTTGCCGCGCCGTTCGTAGGAGCCGGTCCTGCGCAGTTGCGGTGAGATCCGCAGACGCGGCGCCTCGGCCCACGGGGTGGACGAGTCGGGTTCCCGTTCCGCCCAGGCGTCGAGCGTGGTGTCGGTGACCGTCAGATGCCGGGTGGGGTTCAGTCCGAACGCGATCCGCCACAGCCGGTGCGCCGCGTCGTCGTCGGGCGCCTCGGCGAACCACCGAGCCAGAGTGCGGAAGTCGGCGGACCGGTCCGATCTGCCCGACCTGCGCTCGTTCAGCAGCCCCACGGCATCGATCAGCTGCTTGATCGCGGTCACCGCGGATTGGCGGAGCAGCTTCGCCTGGGCGTCGCGTGTGCTGGTCGAGCGGAACCAGCCGGTCAGTCCACGCCAGCGGTTCTCCCACGCCTCGAACGCCGCCTGTTCGGCTCGATCGACGATGGCGTCGGTGTCGGGGCCGTCCGGGACGGCGTCGGCGGCTTCACGGCGTGCGGCCGACCGGAGCAGGCGGTCATGGCCGAGGCTCTCCAGCTCGTAGAGCAGCCTGACGATCTGCGCACTGGAGTTGGCCAGGTCGGCGATGAACCGGTTGATGTACTCGATCAACCGCTCCTTGTAGGAGATGAACCCTTCGACGTCCCCGTCGGAGAAGTCGATCGCCCGGCGGAGCGAGGCCATGAACGCTTGCGCGTTGTCGGCGAGCGAAGTGAAGCGCTCGGTCAGCCCCAGGAGCAGGAGGTGGACCCTGACCGGATCGGGTGCGTCGTCTGCGGCCAGCACCACGAGCGCCGCCAGCTGATCGGCGATGTCGGCGAGCGCGACCGACTGGAGAGAGCCGCGCAGGGCGACCGCCTCGTGGTAGAGAGCGATCGCCTGTTCGGCGGCATGGCCTTCGGGCGTGAGCTGGAACAGGAACCGCTTGCGGTGGAAGTCCTCGACGGACGTGACCCGGCCGGTGTCGGCGTCGGCCCGCAGATTGCCCCACTCGACGAGCTTCTCCAGCGCCTGGACGAGCGCGTCGTCACTCTCCCTGCCCAGGTCTGCGGCGACGTCCTCGGGCCGGAGATGCACGACGAATCGCTGCTTGGCCCGCATGAAGATCTCGAGGATGGACCGGTAGAGCCCTTCCAGCGGCGTGCCGAGGTGAGCGAACGGCTGCGCGCCCCGGTCCATATCAGATCCCACCTTGGCCACGAAGACAGTATTCATCACCACTCGTATCGAGATGTTCCGTCCGAGAGATTCACGAGATCTCTACCAGCGGTGCCCGGCGGTGGTGGCACGCGAGAGGCGGGGCGACGCTATGCGCTGGGCGGGTACTGAGAACGCGGGGACGACGCTGCCCGCGGGAGCCCGGCGGCCCGAGGCGAGGTGCTGGAAGAGCGCGGCCGTGGCCCGCGTGTCGGCGAGCGCGGCGTGCGCGCCGGTATAGGAGATGCCGAGCTCGTAGCAGCAGTCGGGGAGTTTGAAACTCGGGCCGCGTAGATACTGGCGAGCCAGCCGCAGAGTGCAGATCCCCGCGGAGATCTGCGGGGTGGGCAGCCCGGCGGCCTGGAGCTGCGCGGTGAGGAACCTGGCGTCGAACGAGAGGTTGTGCGCGACGACGACGCGGCCCGACAGCAGCGACCGGAGCCGGGGGGCCACCTCCTCGAAGGACGGCGCCCGCTGCACCATGGACGGGGTGATCCGGTGAATGCGGGTGCCGGACATCCGGCCGCGCGGACGGACGAGCGTGTCCCACTCCCCGGTGACGGCGCCGCCGGCGTCGACCTGGACGACGGCGACCTCGACGATCTCCCCGATGGACGGTGCGAACCCGGTCGTCTCGACGTCCACGATGGCGTATCCGTGCATCAGTTCTCCTTCTGGCGGCAGATTCCGGCGAAGTCACAGGTGGCGCACGAGTCGCACCACCGCTTCAGCCGGGGAAGGTCGTTGTCCCGCAGGCGCTGACCGGCCTCCGAGACGCGTGGGCCGATCTGAGCGAGCAGCGCGTCGTCGACGACGATCCGCTCGGATTTGGCGTCCTTGTCGAGGTTGTGGACTTCGACAAGGTCCGCGCGCTCGCCGGTGAGCTCCTGATAGCCGAGGGCGTAGACGTGCAGCTGGTCCCAGGTGACGTCCTCGGCCTGGGCCCGGGAACTGGACTTGAAGTCGACGATCGAGACCTCCCGGGTGTCGAGGCGCTTGATCAGGTCGACCCGGCCCGTCACGGTCACCCCGGGGGCGGGGTGGATCTCGACGGGCTGCTCGGAGAACTCCGTCTGGTGCAGGGTCGCGCCGTTCTCGCGCAGGTAGCGGCGCACGGCCGCGACGGCGGCCGGCTGCATCTGCTCCACCGCGGCGTGGTTCGCGAACGGCAGGTGCAGGTGCCGCTTCACGAGGACCTCGGAGTCCTCGGCGGTGACGATGTCGCCCTCGATCGCCCGCTTGTGGATCTCAGCCATGACGTCGTGCAGCGACTTGCCGTAGCCGAGCTCCTTGCGCAGCGGGGAGTCGAACCCGTACATGAGGCGGAGCTTGAACGAGTACGGGCAGGTCAGCAGGTACTTCAGGTCGGAGAAGGACAGCACCACGTCGGCGACGCCGTGCCTGGGCCTCGGCTGGAGCCGCGGCATGTCGGGGAGGCCGGCGTCGCGGGTCAGCACGTTGCTGTTACGGGTGGCGGCGGTGAAGAACTCCGACGCGTACCGGCCGGTCTGCTTGCCGTTCGGGGCGAACGTCATGAAGAGGTACTTCTGCGCACGGGTCGCCGCCACATAGAACAGCCGCCGCTCGTCGTCGATGGAGCCCCGGTACCGGTCGGCGTTCGACACGAGGATCTCGTCGATGATGTGGAAGACGTTGAGCCCTCCGGCCCGCTTACCGGGGAAGGTGTTGCGGCGGAGCGCGGGCAGGAAGACGGCCGGCCACTGCATGCCCTTCGCCTGGTGGACGGTCGCGATGACGACGGCGTCGGGCTGGGCGTAGCCGTTGTCGCCGTCGGACTCCTCGTAGTAGTCGGGCGCCTGGAACTGCAGCCACTTGGCGAAGTTCTCGAACCGGTCGGCGGGCGGTGTCGTCAGGTGGATGCGCTCGTAGTCGCCGATCGCGGTGGAGAACCGGCCCAGGTTGTAGAAGACCAGCTCGCCGCGGTTGCCCGCCGACGGGTGCCGGTGGCCGAACGCCGGGACGGTGTCCTCCCTGATCCCGCAGGCCTCCAAGAAGTCGAGGAAGATCCGCTGGAGGGTGATGGAGTCCCAGGGACGGGAGGTGTCCCAGTTCTCTGCCCGGTCGAGGACGGCGACGCCCTGTGCGATCGCGGCCTCGTCGCAGCCGACCGCGGCCGCCTGCCACGCGTCGTGCACATCGTCCGTGGTGATCATTCCGGCGATGTACTGGAAGCAGGCCACGGCCGCTTGGACCTCGGGCGTCTCGAACAGCCTCGTCAGGCCCTTCACGATGTAGGGGATGCCGCGCCGTCGTAGCTCGATGACGAGCGGATCGGCGTCGGCGCGGACGGAGCGGAAGAGGACCGCGCAGTCCGACCAGCTCAGCCCGCGAGGCTCGGCGTCCGCCGAGTCGGTGAAGGGCATGCCCTGAAGCGCCTCGATCCGGTCGGCGATCCAGCGGGCCTCCTCCGCCAGGCCGGGCAGCTCCAGCGCGAGCAGGTCTCCGCGGGTGAACCGCTGGTGGCCGGCGGCCTCCATCGCCTTGCCGAGCCGGTCACCGGCCGCGATCTGCTCGATCACCGACCGGGCGACGCTGATCACCGCGGGTGAGCAGCGGAAGTTCTCGTTCAGCGTGATGCGCTTGACGTCCGGGTAGCGGTGTTCGAAGGACAGGATGTTGGCGTTGGAGCTGCCCCGCCACTGGTAGATCGTCTGGTCGTCGTCCCCGACGACGCACAGCCGGGCGCCGAACCGGATGAGCGCCTTGACCAGCCGCTCCTGGATCGGGTTGGTGTCCTGGTACTCGTCGACGACGACGTACTTGACGTTCTCCCGTACGTGACGGCGTAGGGCCTGCGCCGACTCGTGATCCGAGGTGTCCTCGAGGTAACGGACGGCCTGGACGAGCAGCGCCGTGTAGTCGAAGTACCGCTTCTCCTTCAGCAGGGTCTCGTACTTCTCGAGCCCCTCGGCGAGGTCGGGACGGAGCAGGTCATGGTCGACCTCGTCCTCCCGGAGGACGGTCATGCTCTGCTGGTAGAGCCGGGAGTGCTTGAACCGGCTCAGCGGTTCGGAAACCCCCTGCACCTCCTTGTAGGTGCTGGTCAGTCCCGACTTCGCGCTGTACCTGTCGATGAGCAGCCGGCACTGCGGGTCGTTGAGGACGTTGAACTTGAACGCCTCAGGCGCGTGGCCGTGCAGCAGCTCGAGGCAGTAGCCGTGAAAGGTGCCGATGAACATCTCGGCGAGCCCGTGAACCTCGCCGAGAGTCGCGTGTACACGAGTGTGAACACGCTCCTTGAGCTCACCTGCGGCTTTCTCGGTGAAGGTGATGGCGACGACGTTTTCAGGCTTCACGTCGGGGCGGCTGAGGAGACCGGCGATGCGCTGGGCGATCACTTCGGTCTTGCCCGACCCCGCGCAGGCGACGACGAGCATGTTCACATCCTGAGCCGAGATCGCCTCGTTCTGTGCATCGGTGAGCCACATGATGCCTCCAGGGGGGTTTGGGCGGGTGGCGTGAACACCTTGGCAGACCGTTGTGCGCACTGTCAACATGACCCGTGTACACAAGGCGGTTGTTTGCACATAGCGCCATAAATCGGACTCTTGTGTACACTGGAGGTCTGAGGGAGGTGGGTACGTGGCGGCGCAGGAGGTCACGGCAGCGGAGATCGCCAGAATGGTGGGGGTGAGCCGCGCGGCGGTGTCGAACTGGCGGCGGCGCTACCTCGACTTCCCCGATCCGGTCGGCGGTCCGTCGAGTAGTCCGACGTTCTCGTGGCAGGAGATCGAGGCATGGCTGCGGGCCAACAACCGGACCGTCCTGGCGGGATCGGTACCCGCCCGGGAACCGGACGAGGCGGACGAGTCACTGCCGGACGACCGCCTGGTGGCGCGGCTCCTGGCGAGCCTGATGGCACCCCTCGACTCCGGGCTCGTGCTCGATCCCGCGTGCGGCCGGGGCGAGACGCTCCTCGCTGCTCTGGCGCTCTCGCGGGGCGGCGTCGACTTCGCCGGGCAGGACGTCGACCTGGCGGCGGTGGAGGACTGCGGGGAACGCTTCGGCCGGGCCCGTCGGCACCTGGCGGAGATCGCGGTGGGCAGCCCGTTCGGCGAGGACCGATTGGCGCGTTTCCGGCAGGAGGCCGACGCCGTCCTCTGCCTACCGCCCTTGAGCGCCGTGCACCCGGCGCGGCCCGTCCCGCTGGAGGATCTCACCTATGACCAACGCTGGGAGTTCGGGCTGCCCGCCGCCAGCGACCTGGTCGGCTGCTGGTCCCAGATGTGCTACTCCTACCTGAAGCCGGGCGGCACGGCGGTGATCGCCTTTCCTGAGGATCTGACCGGAAGACCCGCAGGCAGGCGCATCCGGGCTGAACTAGTCCGCTCCGGGGCTCTGAGAAGCGTCATCCAACTGCCGGCTGCCTTCGGCGGTCGGCACGCCCCGCTGCACATCTGGATGATGGAGAGGGTCGGCGTCAGCCCGGACCGCACGGTTCGGATGGTGGACCTCAGCGGGCTCTCGCCCGAACAGGTTCCGACCGACCCGCACGCCTGGGACGCCGTCTACACGGATCAGGCGCTCACCCGGACCGTCGCGGCGATCGACCTTCTCGACGAGGAGGTCGCCCTGGTCCCCTCGCTCTATGTGATCCCGCCGGTCGCGGACGTCGTGGCCGCGTTCCAATCGCACGGCGCGCTGCTGACCCGGCATCTCGCCGAGTTCGCCGCCGGCCAGCCGTTCTTCGGCCCTTCACAGGTCCCTCCCCTCGATTTCCCGCTGATCGAGATCGAGCAACTGGAGCAAGCCGGAAGCCTCGAGATCCCACCGCGCACGGCCGGGCTCAGATCGGGTGACGTGGTCGTTCCGATGACGCCCGATGAGCCGCCACTGGTCGTGGCGCCCGGCGCGGACCTCTCCGGGTTGAACCGTCACCGGGGCTCGCTGCAGATCCTCCGCTGCGACCCGAGCCAGCTCGACCCCTACTTTGTGGCGGGGTTCCTGCAGTCCGAGATCAACCGGCGCCAGCTCCGCAGTGGCTCGACGGGTGAGCAGCGGTCGCCGCGGCGCGCGCGGATCCCGCGGATCCCCCTGGCGGAGCAGCGCGTCTACGGTGAGGTGTTCCGCGGCCTGTTCAGCTGGCTGGAACTGCTGAGAAGGATGGACGCCGTCGCCAAGGAGACCTACGGACTGGCCCTGAACGCGCTGACCTCCGGCGCGCTGGACCCGCACGAGTCGCCTTCGGTTCAGAGCGCGGTCAAGGGAAGCGGCTGACTGCCGGGCGGAGCGATCCTGCCGGACTTCCGCACCCGCGGAGGGACCGGCAGCACGAGGGTGGACGTAAGGTCGGCGGTCGTGATCAGCGGGCCCGCGCAGATCCGGTCGAGCAGGTCCGCTTGGCGGGGTTCGAGATCCACCACGAGGATGAGGACACCGAGCAGCTCAAGGAGCTCGGAGGTGGTGTCCGCGGTCCAGGCTGAGGCGAAGATGTCGTCGAGCGGTGAAGTGCGCTTGCCGCCGGGCCGCTTCTTCCGGTAGTCGAACCATTTCTTCACCACCCGCCAGCCCGCGACCTCGTAGGCCCAGACCTCGGGCGGGACGGGGCTGATCGCTCCGCTGCCGACGTGGAGCGTCAGCGCCCCGGGGTCGTAGGAGATGACGTCCGGCATCTCGTCGGCCGTGTCGGGTATCGGAGAGACGACCCTCGGCCTTCGGGCACCCGATGGGCACGGGACCGTGGATCCATTGGCGGAAGGAGTGCGCGTCCAGGCGCCATAGGTGTGAAGGGCCAGGATCTGATGCCCGATGGTCACCGACTCGGTCCAGACGGCAGGGTCGGCGCTGATCGGCACCCGGATGCCGGGGGTCCTGAGTTCGTCGGCGAGTCTCTTCGTGTAACCGTCGTGAGCGACCGTCGCCGCCACATAGGCAAGGAGATCTCGCGGGCCGACATCGACCGGGACACGTTCGCTGAGCAGCCGGAGCAGTCCGGGAGCGATGTTCGGTGAGAGGGCCGAAGAATCGCGATAGAGCGGAAGGACCCGTCCGCCCCTGCCATTGAAGTGGTGCATGCTCGGGACCAGCGAGGCGAAGGTCAGGCCGGGACCCGCGTCGATGGGGTGGGCGTGCTGTTCGGTGACGAAGATCTGAGCCGGTCCTCGGACGTCCCAGAGTGGGGGACGCGGGCGGTCCAGGACGCGCGCGTCGTAGATGACGTGTTGCCGGTCGAAGCTTCGGAGAGCGACCTCTTCGATCTTGGGGTCGAAGCTCGTTTCACCGATGAGGGGAACGGTGTGATGAGCGGTTCCTGGCAGAGCGGGCGGGATCTTCGTGAGGTTTCTGTCCCCCGTTTCCTTCATCAAGTGGGGTTTCTGGAACTCTGAGGAACGGATCAGGCGTCTCCATCGATGGCGGAGCGTCTCGATGTCAGGGGCATGGACCCAGTTCCGGTTGGGCTTCATCCCGGAAAGGAACCAGGGCATGAGATCGCCCAGAGGAGGATAGGACAGCCAGTCTGAGGAGCCTGAGGGAAGCAGCGGCGCCTGGGCGTCGGCGTCCGTGCAGTCCGACCAGTCCGGGTCGGTGAGCGTGATGCTCTGCAGCCGGGTCATCTTGTCCGTCCGGCCGCCAGTGACGCTCAGGTGGTGAACCTGTCCGAGTTCTTCGCGGTGCGGTTTCCCGGTGCGGATGAAGAAGGCGATGCAAAGAGGATGCTGGACGCCTCGGAAGATGCGGCTGGACACGTCCGGCTGGTGCTGTTCGGGCGACAGGTCGATGATCCAGCCCTCGTCCGTGGTCCGCCGGAGGTAATCGCGCATCCCGGCGTGGCCGCGCCCCGTGAGGAAGGAAGCTGGACTGATGAACGCGACGATCCCTTCGGCGGAGTCGTCGTGGGCGTCGAAGACCTTCCAGGTCGCCCAGCGCCAGAAATAGACGTAGAGGTTGGAAAGGACATATTCGTAGCGTCCGTTCTCGTCCGCGCGGAAGGCATTGAGCGGCGGCTCCTCGCCACGGCTCAGGTCACCCTTCTCGATCCAGCCGCCGCGCCCGCCGGCGTTGTTCCCGTAGGGCGGGTTGCCGATGGCGACGACGGTCCGGACGTCGCGTTTGATCTGGCCTGCGCGACGACGGGAGCGCGCCACCGGTTCGACCGCCTGAGGAAGTCGGACCGAGTCCGGACCGGGGTGGTCGAGGGTGTCGGCAACGAGGAGGTCCAGTTCCTGTTCGGGCAGTTCGGTCCCGTAGCCGACCTTCAGGGTCTGGTGCAGCCCGAGGGCCGCGACCGCGTAGGGGCCGGTCTGCTTCTCGAAGCCCATGAGCCGCCCGAAGAGCGACCGCAACTGCGCGGGGACGGCGGGCTCGCCTTCGACGTCGGCGATGGTCCGCGCCACCGAATGGACGATCTCGGTGAGGAACGTGCCCGTCCCCATGGCGGGGTCGATGATCGTGACGTCCCGGGTGGCGAGCCCGCGAGGCTTGCCGAGTTTCTCCCGGAGCAGCTCGTCGACGAAAGCGACCATGAACCGGGCGACTTCGGGCGGTGTGTAGTAGCTGCCGCTGCGTTTGCGGAGTTCCGGGTCGTAGATCGCGAGGAAGCCCTCATAGAGCCTGGCGTAGAGGTCGGGTCCGGAGAAGGCCGGGTCGGTCCAGTCCACCGCGCCGATGACGCGGAGCATCGTGGTGACGGTGACGCTTCTGCTCTCGAAGGTCTTCTCGGTGAGCAGCGCGAGGGCCTTGCCCATCAGCCCGTGCCGTTTCCCCAGCTGTTTGGCGATCTCGGCCAGGGAGTGCTGTTCGAAGTCGATGCCGTCGAGCCGGGCCAGCAGCAGCGCGAAGGTCACCGTCTGGGCGTAGGCGTCGGCGAACTCGGTGTCGGTGAGGTCAGGGAACAGGAGCATCCGCCAGTCCCCGGCGAGCCCCGCGAAGATCTCCTCCCGGCTGGCGCCCTCGTTCTCCAGCCGGAGGCCCTCGGCGACCTCGTCCCTTAGGAGCCTGCACAGGTTGGCGGTGGCGCGCACGAGCTCGTTGATGCCCCGCGGTGACGGGGGCTTCCACAGGAGGAAGGCGCTGACCACCTGGACGAACGTGCCGTCGCCCGGGGCCAATCGCGATCCGGCGCTTCTGACGTCGCCCGCGAGCGATCCCGTGCACCTCGGCTTGCCGTAATGGTAGACGGCCCAGTGGTTGCCGTCGGAATAGAGCACGTTCGGCAGCCTGCTGAGTTTCTCCCACTGTTCGCGGTCCTTGGTGTCACCGTGCCAGTTCGGCGGAACTCCTTTCCCCGGACGTTTCAGTTCCACATGGCCGACGAGCGCCCCGGCGACGTTGACCACATAGTCGAAGCGGAGCCCGAGGGACCTGTCGCCCACTTCGCCGATGGTGCGAACCTCCACGCCGAGGGCGTGTGCGACGTCGGCGAGAAGTCGCGTGAACGGCTCCCGAAGCTGTTCTTCCGGGCCCCCTATTTCCGCTGCGAGCTTTGGCGTGACGGCGCCGCCGAATCGGGCCACCGCTTCTTCGATCAGTTGTGTGAACGCGGGCTTGGGGAAGTTTCGTGCGGCCACAATAGACTTTCTCATGGCCGAATTAAGGTGTCCATAGCCCCTTTACGGGCAGGTCTTAATGGCGGCATTTCGAACTCGTCGGCGAAATGTGGCGGGTGGTAAGGGTGGGACGACCGTGGTGGCATGCCACCTGGAAGCCAGCTTGCGGTGTGCGCTCAGGTGCATAGAGTGATGAAGGTCCTTGAGTGATCGAGCGACGGGGGAGGGTATGTGGGGTTTTGCCGCTTCGAGAGAATCTCTTGCACTATCCTTAAGGGTCTCGATCTTCGGTTTCGGCGGTATGGGGGCGCGTGGGCATGGAGCCGTTGGTCGCCGATGATCCGCGCCGCCTCGGCTCGATCAACATCCTCGGCCGGCTGGGCCGCGGCGGCATGGGGCAGGTCTACTACGGCTACGGGCCCGACTACGAGGCCGTAGCCGTCAAGGTGATCCGGGCGGAGCTGGCTGGCGAACCCGAGGTCAAGGCCCGGTTCCTCCGCGAGATCGAGGCGCTGCGCAGCGTCCAGTCCCCGACCGTCGCAGGCCTCGTCGACGCCTTCGAGGACGAGACCGAGACGCCCTGGCTGGCCATGGAGTACGTGCGCGGCGTCTCGCTGAAGGATCTCGTCAAGGAACGCGGCCACCTGCTCGAACCCGCCCACGCGGCGGCGCTGGGCGTCGTTCTCTGCGACGCCCTGGAGGCGATCCACGCCGCCGGGCTGCTCCACCGGGACCTCGCGCCCGGCAACGTCCTCCTCGGCCGGAACGGCCCGCGCGTCATCGACCTCGGCCTGGTCCGCGACGCGCTGCCGCAGGAACACGAGCTGACCCTCTCCGGCGCGGTCCTCGGGACGCCCGCCTTCATGCCGCCCGAGCAGGTTCGCGACCCGCGCCGGGTGACCGCCGCGGCCGACCTCTACATGCTGGGCGGCGCCGTGCTGTGGGCCGTCACCGGGCATGCGCCGTACGCGGCCGCCTCGCTCATGGCGCTCTGCGCGAAGGTCATGGACGAGTCGTCCAAGCCCGACCTGGCCGGCCTGCCCGCCGCGGTCGAACCACTGATCGCCGCCCTTCTCGGCAAGGACCCGGCGGCCAGGCCCACCCTCCCCGAGGTCCGGGCCGGGCTGCACGCCCTCGCCACCGTGGACGGCACCCC
>NZ_BAAGZI010000020.1:16522-35324 GCF_054778695.1 Actinocorallia lasiicapitis | reverse complement strand
GGCGCTCCGCGCGCGCCTCGCCGACGTGGAGCCGCTCCGCCGCGCCGCCGAGGACCCGGACGCCCGCACCGGCACGGGCCTGTGGCGCGACACCACGGCCGACGGGGTCCTGATCGTCACGCACACCGATCCGACGGTCGTCGGGAAACGCCTGTCGGAGCTGCCCGGCGACCCGTTCGCGACGGCCTGCGCGCTGATCGCCGACGATCCGGCGGCCTACATGGTCGTCACGATGATGGCCGAACCCGACGTCCGGACGATCATGGCCGATCCGCTGATCGGCGTGGGTTCCGACAACGGGATGCCCGTCGGTCTCGAACACCCCAGGACCTGGGGCTGCTTCCCCGAGTTCCTCGGCACCTATGTCCGTGAAGCCGGAATCGTCCCCCTCCCTGAGGCGATCCGGAAGATGACGTCGGCCAACGCCCAGCCGTTCGCCCTCCACGGCCGCGGCGTCCTCCTCCCGGGCTCCCACGCCGACATCACGGTCTTCGACCCGTCGACCGTCGCCCACCCCGGCACCTACACCACCCCCGCCACCCGCCCCCTCGGCATCCCCTACGTCCTCCTCGAAGGCACTGTCACCATCGACGACGGCCACTTCACCGGCGGCCGCCACGGCCGGATCCTCCGCTAAGCGGCGTGCGTGTCCGTGCCGCGCAGAATGTAAAGGTCATCGCCGAAAACCGCAGAGATCTGCAACTGACCGCCGAGCGCTTGCACATAACGGGCGATCGCTTCGACCGTGGAGACCTCACCGCGTTCGATCTGGGACACACGGCTCTTGGTCACCCCCATGCGCTCCGCCACCTCAACCTGCGTCAGGCCGAGAACCTTGCGGCGTTCGGAGAGCCGATAGCCGTCAACGAAGGCCTGGTTACGCTGACGCGCCTCCGCGACCACCGCCTCACCGCCGGCGCCCGCAACGACCTCGTCCCGAACCTCGCTCCACTTGGGAAAGTTCGTCATCGCCGCCCCTCCTCCTCTTCCCGTTCCTTCACATACGCCGTGTACAGCATCTCCGCCTCCGGGATCGCCCGGCGATACCAACCCGACCAGTCTCCCGACTTGTCTCCACCGACCAGAAGGATCGCGAATCTCCCACTCCTCCACACCAATAAGTGCAGCAAATCCTCTACTTCGACGGTGTCCGGAGTGCCGGAAGATGTCGTAGGGACGGGCTAGGGTTTTCGGCATGGCACGACCGTTGCATGAGATCGTCGAGGCGGGGTGGGCGCGGGCGCTCGCGCCGGTCGAAGGCGACATCGCCAAGATGGGCGATTTCCTGAGGGGTGAGCTGGCCGCGCGCCGCTCCTATCTGCCGGCGGGGCCGAACGTGCTGCGGGCGTTCCAGCAGCCGTTCGCCGAGGTGCGGGTGCTGATCGTCGGGCAGGATCCATATCCGACGCCAGGGGACGCGGTCGGGTTGAGTTTCTCCGTCGCGCCCGACCGGCGGGTGCCGCCGAGCCTCGTCAACATCTACACCGAGTACATGCAGGACCTGGGGCTGCCGGGCCCCGCGAACGGCGATCTGTCACCGTGGGCGGAACGCGGCGTCCTGCTGCTCAACCGGGTCCTGACGGTCGCGCCCGGCAAGCCCGCCTCCCACTCGGGCAAGGGCTGGGAGGCCGTCACCGAGCAGGCCATCCGCGCCCTCGCGATGCGCGGCACCCCCCTCGTCGCCATCCTCTGGGGCAAACAAGCCCAAACCCTCCGCCCCCTCCTCGCCGAATACCCGGCCATCACCTCCGCCCACCCCAGCCCCATGTCCGCCAACTACGGCTTCTGGGGCTCCCGCCCCTTCTCCCGAGCCAACGAACTCCTCACCAAACAAGGCGCACCCCCCATCGACTGGCGCCTCCCCTAACCCACAAGACCCGACATTCTCGCCATTTCCGATCGAGTATCCAGTTTCCGTGGAGGTACTAACGAGCCCGCGAGCCGTAGACCAAGTCGCAAGCCTGGCGTTACATCGCAGCGCAATAGCGAACCCCACAAACATCAATTTGGACACCAGGGCATGTTTCGCGAGAATGCCGGGCCCGGGGACCTACTTCTTCGGGCAGTTACGCTTGTCGTGCCCGTGGAAGCTGCATACGCTGCACTGCCCAGCGTTGGAAGGGACGTCACACGACCGTTTGTCGTGCCCTCCCTCACCGCACCAAGAGCAAGTGCGGGTCCTGCTCGCGCTCATCCATGCCCTCCATTGTCCGTAACTAGCCGACCTCGCGCGAAGATTCTAGCGCCGCAAACCTGGCGACTTGATCCCTTATCAGACAACCAAGCTCATAAGATTTCCGCATCCAGGAAGTGATGGTGCTGGTGTTCGAACATCGCCACCCGGGTCCTGCGGATCAGTTGCAAAGGCAGGAACTACTCACGGGCAAGCTGACAGGTGGCGGCATAGCGCGGTCGCGCGAACCGAGGACGCCAGCCCCCGGACATTCATGATTTTCGACCGAATGTCCGGATTTCACCAACTACGCTACGTCCCCAGGTTGATGGTCTTTCCCGCGACGGGCAGAGGCGACCACCGCTCCACCTCAACAGGCCAGCCAGCCGGAAGGATCAACCCGAGCTGCGCCCGAGAAATCCCCTTCGCCGCCATCATCCGCACCAGATTCACCATCGCCACCTGCGCTCTCCCCACCGCAGCGGCAAGCGCACGGGCTTCCTCCTCGCCGGTCACGACGATCCGACGAATGCCGCCCAGGCCTTCCGGCCGAACCGGACGACGGGGCCAACGGGGTCTGTCGAGTCACGCACGGCCACGCCGTCATCGGCACGGGCGATCTCGACACAGCCGTCCTGATTCAGGGCTTCGCACCGCGAAGACCTCCGGAAAGTGGGCATCATTCGCCCCTTCGCGCAGAATCAGGAAGCTCTGGGCAGGCACAGGCGAACGCCACATAAGAGGCCGACCCGGCCCGAACCGCCGTCCGCCCCGACTCCGCCCAGCGCAGTGCGAAAAGAAAAGCCGGGTCCCGGGTCGCTTCATGGTCGGCCAGCAGCCAGAGCCGCAACGTCGCGAGCGCCTCATCACGGTTCAGCCGCGGAGCGTCCCGGAGGGAACGCCGAGGCCCGGACACGTGCCAATGAGTCGGACGTCCAGGAAACGGGGCCATTTCAGCACCAGGCCCGTACATCGTCGGCCGCATTCCCCATACGGAGTCTCTGGGTCGTCGGATCGCTCACAGAACCGACGATGCCGCACTGACGAAGGCGGTGATTGCACAGATTGTGCAACCCCCGCTCCTTGACCTACGCCCTGATGAGAGGTCCGCCGCTCCTGCTGATCCGGTCCAGGAAGCCCAGAAGGCCATCGGAACACCGGCGTTCCAGATGGACGAGGACGCCGAGCGTCTCGTGCGTCATCGGGTGGTGCCTGGTCTGCTGCGGGGCGAACTGTTCGGCCTGCAGAAGTGCCTCCAGCGTGCGTCGCCGGTCTCCTTTCCAGAGGAAGGCGCGAGCCAGGTCGATGTAGTGATGGCTCGCCCGAACCGGAGTGAAGCTCGAAGGAATCCGCAAGCCCTCCGCCCGACGGATCGCTTCTTCGGCATCGCCGAGCTCGACGGCGACGGCCACAGCGACGATCTTCGTGTTGACCGGTCCGCAGGTCAGTTGGTAGCGGTCGTTGGAGTCTGAAGCACCCCTGCGCACCAGCTCGTCGGCCTCATTGATATGCGCCCACGCCGCGCTCCGGTCACCGGACCGCGCGGACATGATCCCTTCGCGGAGATGCAGCCCGCCGTAGACACTGAGCCGGTCGCGATCTCGGCGATCGAGCAGCGGCTCGAGATCCGCACGGGCGTCGCCCAGCAGCTTGAGTCCGGCGCGGTAAGCGCGGGTGGACATCAGGGTCGTGCAGCGCGTCCAATTCGCCGTCGCCATCAGCGCGGGATCCCCGGACGCTTTGGCGGCCCAGACCATGCGATCTTCCGCCAAGGTGGCGAGCTGGTCGTGGCCGAGTTTGTAGGACAGCGAATGCGCCGCGAAATAGGCCAGGGCGAGCAGATGCGCCACCTGTGCTCGCTCCTCGCCGTCCAATCGGTGAAAGTGCGCTGCCAGCTCATCGAGCAGCTTCGGCACCTTCGACCCGAGCGCGGTGTAGTTTCCTTGCTGCCGTAGCTGATTCACCTCCGCGGTGGCGGAAGCGAGCTCCTGAAGAGTGCGGACGTCATCGTCGTTCTCCACCGGGATGTCGTAGCGGGCCAGCGAGCCGTGAAGTCGAGGAATCGCTTCGTGGACACGATCGCCCCCGTCTATGAACGACTGCCCATAGAGTTCCCGCACCGACACGCGGAGCGCGGGCGCGACCGCCGCCACCAACACGGGGGTCGCCGCTCGCTGCCCTACTTCCACCTTCTGCAGAAGGCTGAGCGACACGTTCGCTTGGAGTGCAAGACCTCGCTGCGTGATTCTCCGCAGTTTCCTCAGCGTGGCGATCCGCTGGCCGATCCTGCTCATGTCGCTGTCGGGCATTGATGCCTCCTGGTCACCGCGACGAGCGTACGACGCCCATCGGCGTCACGAAGGGCGTACCGACCAGATGGGCCCCGCCGACTGCTCCGGCCATTCCTCGATCATGCGGCGCCGCATCTCCTCGTAGCCGCCTTGCGGTCGGCCGACCTGCTCGGCGACCCTCCGGAACGTCACATAGTCCGAACCGCGGTCGCGCACACCGGCTTCGAAGTCTCGCAGCCTCGTCACGAAACCGTCCCAGGGAAGTGCGGGAGATCGCTCGCGACCTAGCCGCGCTGCTTTCTCACGTTCATAGTCGATCTCGCAGAACCCGCAGATCCTTCGCACTGCGTCCTCGACCTCGACGAGCGAGCCGGTACCGATCATCTGCTGAACCAGGGGACTCACCGCAAGAAGGCGATCCAGGGTGATCTGAAAGACCATGGTCGTCTCGTCGGACAACTTGACCGCGGTGCCGGCGTCCCGCACCTCGACCCGGCCTCGGACGCCTTTCGCCGCCGCCGCGAGCATTCCGGTCGCCTCTGACGGATGCCATGCGAAGATCCGATCAAGCCCGAGCACGTGTTCCGGGCCCACCGAGACCCGTGAAGCGGAATCCTTCCCCAGGCGCCCAAGCGCGTACTCCGGCGTAAGCTCCGCATCCAAGCCGAGGCCGAGTACCAGCACTTCGACCGGCACTTCGAGCCCCACGCAGGCCGCCACGGCCAGAGCGTCCGCCAGTGGGCTGCGCAGCGTCTGCTCGTCGCCTCGAGCGAGAATGTCCCCGCCGACGTCAACGATGCGGACTCTCTCCGCACCTGCCAGAACGACCATGTCCGCGATCTGCTCGGCCATGCCCGCAGCGCCGAAATACGGGTCGAGGAGAAGCAGCGGAACGGGCAGCTCAGCTGCCAGTCGCGGCAGCGTCGATCCGGCCGGAGCCACGGGAACCGTCTCCCCGGTGACCTGGAACGTTCGTCCTCCCCGCGCTCGCAGGCCAACGAAGTCCTCGACACCACGAGGCCCGGGCAACGGATCGACCAGCAGCCGGTCCCACGCATAGGTCGCGATCATCGCCTCGCCCCCCACCGCCGAGACCGCCCTGTGCACAATCGCCGACGCGATCGCGTCCCCCCCTCCCCCGGACGCAACATACAAAGTGGCCACGCCCAGACCTTAAGCCCAGGGATTCACGACGTGCCTGACGGGGAACCACACATCGAGCGAAACAGCCGATGTCTTGGGGAAGGGACCTGCGACCACATGCGCTACCAATGGACGCCACGCGGGCTCTGATCCAGAAGGTGATGGAGGAACGATATGAATGAGCTGACCTGGCGGAAGTCCAGCTACAGCAGTCAGCACGGTGACGACTGCGTGGAACTGGCAACGTCTCCCAGCACCATCCTCGTCCGAGATTCCAAGAACCCCGAACACCCCACACTCGCCTTCGGCCGCAACACCTTCAGCAAGGTCACCCGAGGCATCCGCGCGACCGTCCAGTAGCCGAACAGCACGAGCTCCAAGCCTCCATCCGCAACCCGGCCGCCCCCGCGAGAAGGCGCGTCACCGTCTGCTGGCACCATGCACCCGCGCGGCCCAGCCTCCCCAACACCGCCTTCAGCGCGCCCACCCTGGAGACGCGACCCTAACCCTGTCGCCATCCATCAGGATTCAATCCGGCCTCTACGGGAAAACCGCAGGCAAAGTAGACCAGCTCATATGGCATCATGCATCCCAAGCGGTCCCACAGGATGCCAATGGACCTCTCGATGCCATGTTCACTCCGACCGGATTTTGTCCGATAAAATCCCAGATCTCTTCCATAATTCAGCAACTTCGTACATTAGCTTTGCAGGCAGGGAACCCTCATATAGCAGTCAGGCATGACTATGCGTATCCCAGATACCTTTAATTCGCCTGCGAGAAAACTTGAGTGGCCTAGCATCCCCTTCCATGACCTCCACAGCAGCGAGGGCCAGCGCCAGATAAATCCGACCTTGGGCGGTAGAGAACGTCAATTCAGTCGCCCGCTCGCCAATCCTGTGCAGATCGCCGTCCGTCAAGTCTGCAGCTAGTACAGCCAGTCGATCCTCACCGTAAGAGAGAAGATCGAGACGAATACGCTCTCTATTCGTGTTTATCAAGTCCCTCTCCCAAGTTGCACAGGTTGCGAATTTATTATTCCACGGGTGTGGCGCGGCCCAAGGATCAGCCGAAGCCTCGGGGCGAATCACACAGCGAAGCTGACGACCGGCAAGTTCCCTGCACGCCGACCAGCGGCAAGAATCGACCCATGAGCGACTACTCCTGGCCCGCCGGTGACATGGCCTCGGGAACGAGCGACCCAGCGAACTGGGCAGCGGCCTGCGCGGCGCTACCGATCGGCAGCCAGGTGATCGGGACCGTCATCGGCCGTCAGCCCTTCGGAATCTTCGTGGAGATCGCAGGAGTCTCCGAGTCCATCGGGCTCGCAGAGATCACCTCCATGCCGGAGAAGCTCGACCTGCCGACGATCGGAGCCCTCATATCAGGCGAGGTCATCTGGCACGCCGAACACAATCACCAGATCAAGATCCGAATCTTCCAATCCTCGGACGATAAGAGGTGGGCGGCTGCCTCGATGGTGATCTCGCCGACCAGTTCACCTTGACGCAGGATCCTCCAGATATCGCCTTCCAACCCCACCGCCTCCACCACAGTGATCCGCACAGCCACCCTACGGAGCGATGCCGCCAGTGGGAGTCCCGCGTGACCGACTACGAGCGCTCGGACCCTGGTGGGGCGCCTGGAGCTGAGCGAAAGACCTTTCTGGGAGCCCTGGTCAGCGTTCGGCGCAGCCGCACTCCTCGTGTCTCCAGCTCTGTACGGTGCGGTGCTCGAAGGGCTGGGTGCGCAGGCTTCCGTTCGTCACGACCGAGGCGCAGAACAACCCACGGCCGCCATCGGAAAGCGCGCTGATGAGCTCGTCGTCCGCTGCCTCGACGTCCAGAAGCTCGGCGATCTCGACTGCCACCGCCACGGGAATCGCCGGCCCACGGGTGGCTGGAATCTTGTGGTGTACCAGACGGCACAGCAGTTCGCCCTCACCGTGAAACAGCGAGAGACTCACCCGCCCTCCGCCTCCGTGGATGACGATGTTGCCCAGGAGCTCGGACAGCACGAGCCCCAGGTCGTCGCGTGCGGCGCAGCCCTCGGCCAGAAGCGCGACGGCCGATCGCCGAAGGTCACGCCCCGATTCCTGGTCGAGGTCGAAGTCAGACTCGTACAGCCAACGCCCGGCCGGATGGTGGATGCTCGCGGGGACCGGGCTCGCGCACTCGCCCGAGGTGGTGGGTGGACCGCCACGCGTGGTGTTCCGGTATGCCATGGCCTCACGCTAAAGAGCCCGCAAGGACCTGACGCTATACAGTTTGTGTGACCCTGCGACTTCTCTTCTTGGGAACGTGGTCCACATGACCGCACGTGACGAAACCCGCCGTGAGATCGCCCGTCGGGTGACGTACTGGATGGCCAGACGCGGCATGACCCGCCAGATCTTCGCCGACCGGCTGGGGAAGTCCGTCAGTTGGGTGGACAAGATCCACACCGGTGACCGTCAGCTGGATCGCCTGAGCGTCCTTGAGCAGATCGCCGATGTCCTCGGTATTTCCCTGGCGACGCTCATCGACCGCCGGACCGCCGCGCGAGCAGCCGACTGCGCCGACGAAGTCGAGATCGCCGCCCTCCGGGAGGCGCTCCAGCGCTATGACGGCCTGCTCGGCCGCATCCACGAACAGCCGCCCGACCTGCCCCGGCTCCGCCGCGATGTCGACTACGGCTGGACGTCCTTCCAAGCGTCGAACTACCAGGTCAGTACGCGGCTGCTTCCCGACCTTCTCGTCACCCTCCAGCATGCTTACCGCACCCTGAACGACCATGACCGGGAGCAGGCGGCGGAACTCCTCGTTCAGGCCTACTGGCTGGCCGCCGGTATCGCCATGAAGTTCGGTCAGCCCGAACTCAGCTGGGTCGCGGCGGACCGCGGGATGACCTTGGCGGAGTGGAGCGGCGACCCTGCCCTCATCGGCGGCACCGCCCGTCGGGTCGTGCACGCGATGCTCGGAGCTCCCGAGCCCGCCGGTGCTCGCCACGCCATCAACCTGGTGCGCACCGTCGCCGACCGCCTGGAGCCCGGTCTCGGTAACGCCACCCCCGCTTACCGTTCCAACTACGGCATGTTGCTCCTCAAAGGCTCCATCGCCGCAGGCCAGATCGGTGACGCGGTCCTGGCTCGCGATCTCAATGCCGAGGCCGGTGTGGTCGCCGGCCTGCTCGGCGGCGATCGTAACGATCATTGGAGCGCTTTTGGCCCCACCAATGTCGGTGTCCACCGGGTGTCAGCCCTGGCCGATCTCCACGAGGGCGGCCGCGTGGTCGAGTTCGCCCGTGGCCTCGCGCCCGACCAGCTCGCCACCCTGCCCCGCGAGCGTCGGGCCAACCACACCGTCGACGTGGCGCGCGGCTACGCGCAAGCGGGCAAACGCGACGACGCCGTCCGGCTCGTCCTCGATGCGGACACTTTGGCCCGTGAGGAAGTGCGCTGCCGTCCGCTGGCCCGGTCGCTCGTGGCGCAGCTCGCGGGGAGCTACCCGCGTGGCAGGCGGCCCAGCACTGCCTTCAGCACGCTCGCCCGGGAGATGGGAATCGCGGTATGACCGTTCGCCCCGTCGTCTACGTGATCGCGTGCGCCGCGCCGCCTGCCCGTGAAGTCGCCAAGCTCGTGACGATGATTCAGGAACGAGACTGGACCGCCTGCGTGCTGAGCACCCCGTCCGGCCGCAAGTTCCTCGACGTCCCCGCCTTGGAGCAGCTCACCGGGAATCCCGTGCGCAGTGACTACAAGGAGCCCGGCAGCCCCGACGAGCTACCCAAACCTGACGCCGTGATCGTCGCGCCCGCCACCGTCAACACGATCAACAAGTGGGCAGCGGGAATCTGCGACACCCTGCCCTTGGGCATCCTGGTCGAGGGCATCGGCTTGGGCCTCCCCATCGTGGCGCTGCCCTTCAGCAACAGAGCCCACGTCGCCCACCCAGCTTTCGGCGAGAGCATCGGCCGCCTCAGATCCTGGGGCGTGACGGTCCTAGCGGGCCCTGAGGTCTACCCCTGGCACGAGCCCGGCACGGGGAGCCGGTTCCTCGACATCTACCCCTGGCATCTGACGGTGGAAGCGGTGGCTTCCCAACTCACAAAAGGACGAAACGATTCGCAATAAATCCGCCGAAGGCCATCGCTGGAAATGGCGCCGCCGACTCATCACCACAACCCTTCCCATTGCGGCGATCATGGCGACATTCGCCCGCCTGAGAGGATGGAGCCTGTGGGAAGAAGCTCAATACCAGATCCCTGGCTCCATAATCGTGGTCGTCGGCGTGGCCATGGCAATCATCGAGACGATCCGCGAATTTCGGGGCGACAAATCCGAAGCCGCCCACCACATCGATCGACCCTTACAAGATCTCGAATGTAACTCCTGCTCCGGGATACGTGCGAGGTATCCGGCCACGGCGTCCAGCGGTGTCAATAGAATTGACGAGAACTAAAGAAAGTTGTACCCGGGAGCGCTATCCGTCGGCATCGGACCATCAATGTACAAGAGCTCGGAAAAAGTGCGGCCAATCTGACGCCTCACGGTGACCTTCTTGGGGATATCGGAGGAAGGCCGCTCTAAACCAGAATATCTAGTTCAGGGTTTAGATCAGCTTCAGTAGCGATCATCTCGTAGGGCCCGAATTCCTGAATATCGGTAGTCAGGGGAAAATTCTCGGAAACAGAGGGCAGCGGACTTGGCGGGTCAGGATACCGATCAGGAAGTCGAGAAGCCCGCCGTTGCAGACCCACCATCGCCAGTCGAAGAAAACAGCAATCCTCCAGTTTTCCGGGTCGCCTTCCGTCAGCCATACACAGCGGTCGCCGTTATCGGTCATTCCCCACATGAGAGCGCCGCCCGGCTCAGGGAACCGAGGAAACGGAGGTGCGGCAGAGCGGGTGCCGTCGACGTCTAGAAGGAGCCTTTTTCAGCAACCTCTTCGAGGCTGTTGATCACAGCATGGTCCCGGGCGGTGTGGCGGGCCCCGGACGTAAGAAAACCCCTGGTAGGAGAGGTGGTCTCTGACCTCCACACATCCCCCAACCAGAGGTTTCACGTGCTTTTCTATCGTTCTTCGCTGCCGTTGTCGCGTTCGACCCTGAACTACCTGACCGGTCTGGTGCGCCGGAACCGCGTGAAGCTGGGCAGCAAGGGCCGCGCTCTGACGGCGGGTCAGCAGGCGTTGATGGTCCTCGCGTACTTGAAGAAGCCGGCGCGGGCCCAACGTCCCCTGGATCGCAGCCATGCAGCCGGGATCCGGTTACCGAGTCGAACTCGTGCAAGGGCGCTGGAAGCGGTTGTGCAGGTCCTTCAGGAGGCCTGAGCCAAGGCAGCCGGCACTCCTCGTTCCTGGTCCACATCTGCCCACCGTTCGGCGCGCATCCCCGCCCAGTGAGGTCGGTGGGAGGTCATCCTGGGTGGTGGAACAGCCGGTCGTCGACTCTGAGGTACTTCACTCGCGCCGATCGTGAATCCTTGGGGTTTCCGCTCTGTACAGCGGTGTGGAGGAGGTTGGCGGCCGGGGCGCGGGCTCAGTTGTCGGTCAGCGGGGGTTGTTCCTCGATCGCCTGGACGGTCTCTTCGACGGTGCTCTGGATGATCTGGTCGCGTTGTTCCACCGTGAGGTGTTGGACGGTCCCGGTCTCATCGAGTTCCAGGCGAACGACCCGGGTGATCACGTGGGTGGGAGGGGCCTGGTGGTGTTTGTTCTTGTGGTCCTGGTAGACGGTCCAGCCGAGTGCCGCGACGCTGACGATGAGGCTGCCGAGGGAGATCGGGTCGAGGTACTGGCCGCGGCCGGGTGCGCCGTCGGGGCTGTGGAGGGCGGCTTCCACGTCGGCGACCAGTCGCGGGCCGTGCTCGGGGGCGAGTCGCGCTGCGGTGGCTCGGGCCGCTTGCTGGATGGTGACGTTCATCAAGTCTCCGCTCCGCCGGTACCGGTGTTAGTGGCGTAGGTATGAATGTGTGGTGGGAGGGATTGTCCGGTGGTTTGCTGCCACAGGGCATGGAGAGCGTCTGGTCCGAGCTGGTGGGTGAGGGCTTGGAGGCGTTTGGGTGCGGTTCTGGTGGCGTGGTGGGGGATGGTGTCGAAGAGGGTGACGGCGCGGATGTTCCAGGCGAGGGCCTGGTGGGGGTCGTCGCGTTGTTCGGCAAGGAGCCCCAGGGCGACGTAGGTGAGGGCCATGTTGGGCCGGTCGCGGAGGTCTTCGGAGATGGTGAGGGCTTGCCGGTACCAGCGGTCGGCCTGATCGAGATCACCCCGCAGCTGAGCGGTCATGCCGAGCTGGTGGTAGCTGCTGGCCATGCCGGGCCGGTTGCGGAGGTCTTCGGAGATGGTGAGGGATTGCCGGTACCAGTGGTCGGCCTGGTCGAGATCACCCCGCTCCTGGGCGGTCATGCCGAGATGGTGGTAGCTGCCGGCCATGCCGGGCCGGTCGCGGAGGTCTTCGAAGATGGTGAGGGATTGCCGGTACCAGTGTTCAGCCTGGTCGAGATCACCCCGCAGCTGAGCGGTCATGCCGAGCTGGTGGTAGCTGCTGGCCATGCCGGGCCGGTTGCGGAGGTCTTCGGAGATGGTGAGGGATTGCCGGTACCAGTGGTCGGCCTGATCGAGATCACCCCGCCGCTGGGCGGTCATGCCGAGCTGGTGGTAGCTACGGGCCATGTTGGGCCGGTCGCGGAGGTCTTCGAAGATGGTGAGGGACTGCCGGTACCAGTGTTCAGCCTGATCGAGATCACCCCGCCGCTGGGCGGTGATACCGATCTGGTGGTAGGTGCCAGCCATGCCGGGCCGGTTGCGGAGGTCTTCTTTGATGGTGAGGGATTGCCGGTACCAGTGTTCAGCCTGGTCGAGATCACCCCGCTGCTGGGCGGTCATGCCGAGCTGGTGGTAGAGGACGGCGATGTTGCTGCGGGTGTGGCTGGTTTCGGGGAGTTGCTGGCAGGCGTGCAGGAGGGCCTGGTAGGTGGTGGCGGCTTGGTCGAGCCGCCCGGCGTGTTGCTGGCGGTTGGCCTGGGCGTGGGTGACGAATGCCCAGAGCTGGCCTTGGGGGGTGTCGAGGGGGGGTGGGGTGCCGGGCGGGTCTTCGACCGCTTGGCGGACCCGGTCGGCCCATCCGTTGGCCTCCTCCCCCGCGCCCTGCAGATCCCACAGGCCGTCCAGGAGGCGGATGACGGTGTCGGCGTGTGCCCATTGGCCGGTGGTGAGGGCGTGGCCGAGCGCGGCTGACAGGTTCCGCTGATGCAGCCCCGTGACGGCCACCGCCATCTGCGCCTGCTCGCTCTGCCACCGCTCCCGCAACCAGGCAGCGAACGCCGCATAGGCCTCCAACAGCGCCCGCTGCGCGGTCTGGCGTTCGGTCTCAAAACCCGTGCCGGCGTGTTGCTGCCAGTACGCGGTGAGGTAGGACGGCAGAGCCGGATGCACCCGATACATCCCCGACCCCAAACCCGACAGCAGCCCCACCCCGGCGGCACGCTCCAGCACCCCCTCCCACACCGCAGCCGACAACCCCTCGAACCTCGCCGGAGGCGACGCCTGCGACAAGGCGCCCAGCACATTGCGGTCGACGATCGTGTGGAACAGCGACACGGCCGTGATCGCCTCCCGGTCCCCCACCGGCAGGTGATCGAAGGAGTAGGACAGGGACGCTGCCAGGCTGGTGCGCCGATCCCCCTCATCCCGCAGCGCAAGCGGCACACTCCCCCGCAACCCCTCCAATAGCCGGCCAGGCTCGGTCTCCTCCAGGAGCGGCAGGATGAGCCGCATGCTGAAGGGATGCCCATCCAGCCAGGCGACCAGGTCAGCGAAAGACCTCTGAGCGCGGCGGGTCCTGGCGTTGGGATAGGGGGCGAGGATCTGATCGGTGTAGACGATCGCCTCCTCGCGGTTCAGGCCCTCGACCTTGATCCGCCGCACCCGGCCGCCGAGCCAGTCCTCCGGGCTACGGCTGGTGATCACGATCGCGCTCTTCGAGGAAGAGGCGATCCGGTGCAGGAAGTCACGAAGCTCACCCGTCGCCTCTGGTGGGAGAGACGGGGTGGCGCCAGTGAGATCAGGCATGGAGTGGACGGTCTCGAAGTTGTCCCACAACCACAAAACCCGGTACTCCGCCAGAAACCGCTCAACCGTCGCACGCCGCTCGTCCGGTCCGAGGGCGGCGAAACCAGCGCCGAACACCTCGAGACCCAGACTCGTGATCAAGCCGTCGAGACCGAAAGAGGCGATACCGGGCTCGAAGGAATGCCAGAACACGAACTCCGGCCGGTCCACACCGCCGGTATCACGCCACCACCGGCCGAACGCCTTAGCAAGCTCGGTCTTTCCCGACCCACCAGGACCATGCACAACGACCACACGCTGCAGGCGCGCGGCGGTGTCGAGTCGGTACAGCAGGGCGTCGCGGCCTACGAAGACACCGTCGGGGGCGAGGTCGGGTGCTGTGGTCTGGTCGTCGGCTGGGAGGGTGCGGAGGTGGTCCAGGAGGGTGTTCAGGGCGGGGGTTTGTGCTGTTCGCGGGGTGGTGAGGTGGGGGAAGGAGATGTCGCTGCGGCGGTAGTGGACGGGAACGACCCAGTCTTCGAGGGGTAGGGGGCCTTTGGGGCTGGGGCGGTGCGGGGCGAGGCGGAGGCGGGCGCGGGCGTGGGTGGTGGCGTCGGTGATGCGGTCTCCGGCGAACAGCCGTTCGTAGAAGACGGCCATGAACTCGGCTGCGGCGACGGCGTACACGCTGTAGGCCATGGCGACGACGGAGGCGGTGCCGTCTTTGATGAGGCGGGTGGCGACGGCGGCTTCGACCTGGGCGCCGATCTGGCCGGATTGGCAGGCGTTCAGGACGACGACGGGAACGCGTGCGGTGGCAAGGATCTGGGCGACGCGGGCGGCGTCGACGGGGTCGGCGGTGCCTTCGGGTGTTTCGAAGACGAGCATGCCTTGGGGGGCCGGTCCGGTGTAGGTGAGGGGGTTGGATCCGGCGGGAGGTGTGTGGTTGCCGCCGAAGACGCCGTGGCCGTCGAAGTGGACGATCTGGAACGGTTGCCCGGCCTCGGCGGCGGTGGTGAGGGTGTGCTGGAGGTGGTCGAGGGTGGGGGGCCGCAGGACGACGAGGTCGACGGTGCCGCGGACGGCGTCCAGCCGTTCCAGGAGGGGGCGGGCGATCATCTGGTAGCCGACGTCGTTCTCTCCGGACGGCCGGGAGATGACCATGAGGACGCGGAGCCGGTCGCCGATGGTGGGGAAGGGTCGGGACAGGTCGCTGGTGGGGAGTCGTCGGGTGAGGGCGAATCCGTCGAGGGCGAGGGGCTTGCCGCGCTGGGGGTCGTGGAGGAGTTCCCAGGGCAGGCCGAGGTGTGTGGCGGAGGTGGACTGGATGATGAGTTCGAGATGCTGGCCGCCGGCGCGTAGGGAGCGGTAGGCGGCAAGGGCAGGGGCGGCGGCGAAGACGGTCTGGAAGATGGCTTCACCCCAGCCGGGGATCTTGTCCGCGATCTTCTGTCCTTGGTCGGAGTACACCGCGAACGGAGCGATCAGGTAGTCCTCCAGGTACCAGCGCAGTTCCTCGAGTTCGTCTGCGTCCATCGGCCACACCATTTCGGTGGGCTCGGTGACCGGGCTGGCCTCCTCCTCCCCCTGCCATCGAAGCAAGATCGATAGGCGTCCTTGGTCATCGATGTCGATGATGAGCCGGTCGCTGCCGTTCTGCTCCGCCACCCGTTATCCCCACGTTCCGCGGCGATTCGCGAAATGATCAGAAACGCCCCCAGAGAATCCAGACTAGGGACCGTCGCGTCTACTTAAGGTACGAAACGCCGCTTTCGCCCCCTCGGATGCGAGGGCTTTCAATTCTGGACGTCTCAAGGTGTGTTTTTGTAGCGTCCGCTAAGGTTTCTCGGCGTTTTAGGAGCTTGTGTGGGTTTTGGCGAGGGGAGCCGTCTTTGGTCCTGATCTTCACGGCGCCCTTGGGCGCCAGGCCGAAGGGAAGTCCTGGAGGTCGCCGAACTCCTGGACGATCGACGCCGTGCCGGTGTTGCCGTCCTCGCCGGTCTTGCCGAGGTTGAGCGTCTCGCCACGGCAGGAGGGTGGATTCGGGGCTGAGTATCACGGTGCTGGAGCCGTGGGTGTCGAAGGCGATGTGGCTTCTCCTCGTTTCTCGGCGCCAGGGTGGTGGGGGAACTGGTTGGTGGGGTGGTTTCGTCTGATCTCCTGACATGGGTTGGGTGGGTGGGGCAGTCTGCCGGGGGCGGGCGGTGTGGAGGGAAGGGGTGTCGGTGGTGCGGATTGTGATGCGGGCGGATGGTGGGGAGGTTGCGGGGTTGCGGCGGTGGCTGGCTGCTGATCCCGTGGCTCGTGAGGTGGAGTTGTCCGGGGTGGGTGTGCCGGGTCAGATGGGGGCCGAGCTCATCCAGGCGGTCATCGCCAACGCGATCGCGCTGCCCGGCCTGGTGGTGGCGGTCGCCGGTTACGTAGACAACCGTCGCCGTCAAGGGGCCGGTCCTGTGACGGTGGAGTTCGGGCGTGGGGAGGAATTCGTGAAGCTCACCGGGAGCAGCCCCGCCGACATCCAAGCGCTCCTCGCCGCGCTCGCAGACACCGGCGGGTTGCCTTCACCGCCTCCGTCTCCGGTCGGGGAGGTCGATGGCGCTGCGCGGCGGGGGCCGGCCGGTGGTACTGCCTGACCGCGGCGGGACACGCGTGGTCCTCATTGGCGTGTCGAAAGGCTGTGAGGGGCTGGGCGGGTTGGAGGACCTGCCCGGGGTGGAAGGCAACCTCACCGAGCTGGCCCGGGTATTGCGTGATGGCACGGTGTGGGCCCTCCCCGAAGCACACTGCACGGTGGTGCGGGAGCCGGAGGATGAGCGGGCGGTGCTGGCCACGGTGCGGGAGGCGGCGGAGACGGCGACGGATCTGCTGCTGGTCTACTACAGCGGCCACGGGATCGTCTCCGACAGTGACGGCTCCCTGTATCTGGCGTTGCCCGGGCGGGATATGCCGGATGAATGCCTGTCGTTCACCAAACTGCACGACCGGGTCCGGCGCACACGCAGCGCGGTACGGACGGTCATCATCCTGGACTGCTGCTACAGCGGCACCGCCATCCGCAACGGCATGGGCCCCGCCACCCCCGACACCGCGCGCCTGGAACAGATCCTCCACACCGCCACCCGAGCCGAAGGCTCCTGCATCTTCGCCTCCTCCCCCGCCACCCGCCCCTCCTACGCCGACCCAGACGAACCATTCACCGTCTACACCGGCGCACTCCTGGAAACACTCACCAGCGGTGTTCCCCGACACCCCGACAATCCACGGCACCTGGCCACCGCCGACATCCACGCCGCCATCAAAAGCCGGCTCGCTCTCCAGCTCGGCGTCCCCGAACCCCAATTCGCCGCACTCGACAGCGGCGCCGCCATCCTCCTGGCCCCCAACAACGCCCACCAACCACCCCCACCCACCACCAGCACCGGCACCGGCACCGGCAGTGGTCTGCCGTCCAGCACGCTGGTGGGAGTACTGCCACAACAGGCCGACTGTTTCCAGGAACGCGAGACGGCCGCCCGCCTGTCCGAAGCACTCGACGGTGGCGGGACGGCTGTGCTGTCGGGAGTGCTGACCGGGATGGGCGGCGTCGGCAAAACCCAGCTGGCCGCCGCCTACGCCCGCCGGGCGTTGACACACCGCATCCCGGTACTGGTGTGGGTGAACGCGTCCTCACGGCCAGGGATCATCGCCGCCTACGCCGACGCCGCCACCCGCCTCCACCTCATCCCCACCGGGAGCGACCCCGCCAGTAGCGACCCTGATGAGGCGGCCCGCCGATTTCTCCAGTGGGCACAAGCGGAGACAACCGGGTGGCTGGTGGTGCTGGATGACCTCCAGGACCCCGCCGACGTGCGGGGCCTGTGGCCGGTCCCAGGGGAAGGACAGCGTGTTTTGGCCACGACCCGCCGCCGGGACGCCGCCCTGACCGGGCAGAGCCGCCACCGTATCGACGTCGACCTGTACACCCCAGAAGAGGCCCGCGCCTACCTGGAGGCGAAACTCGCCTCCCACCACCGAACCGACGACACCGGCCAAATCGACCTGCTCGCCTCAGATGTGGGACTGCTGCCCTTGGCGTTGGCGCAAGCCGCCGCCTACCTCCTCGACGCCGGCCTCGACTGCCGGACCTACCGGGAACGGCTGGCCGACCAGCGGATCCGACTCGGACAGATCGTTCCAGAAGAGGGCAGCCTCCCCGACGACCACCACCTCATCGTCGCCGCCACCTGGACACTGTCAATCGAACGCGCCAACCAAGCCCGGCCGAAGGGCCTGGCACGGCCGCTACTGGAATTGCTCTCGGTCTTGGACCCCAACGGCATCCCCGCCACCCTCCTGAACACCCCACCCGCATGCGCCCACCTCACTGCCCACCACACACCAAGCGACGACGCCAGCCTGCCGGGCGAGGTGGATGCCGGTCTCGTCCGGGACGGGCTGCGGGTACTGCACCTGTTCAGCCTGATCAGCCACGACCCCGACGCTCTCTACCGGGAGGTGCGAGTCCACCAGCTCATCCAACGCGCCACCCGCGAAACCCTCACCCCCGACCAACTCACCACCACCGCCCACACCGCCGCCGACGCCCTCACCACAATCTGGCCCAACATCGAACGCGACGACCTCGGCGCAACCCTGCGACTCAACACCACCACCCTCACCAACCTCACAGGACCCGCCCTCTGGCAACCCGACAAAGCCCACCCCACCCTGTTCCGAGCCGCCAGCAGCCTCGGCCAAACCGGCCAGGTCACCGCCGCCCACACCGCCTACACCCACCTCCACACCACCACCCACCACCACCTCGGACCCGACCACCCCGACACCCTCACCACCCGAAACAACCTGGCGTACTGGCGGGGGCAGGCCGGAGACCCGGCAGGAGCCGCCACCGCCCTCCAGGACCTGCTCACCGACCAGCTGCGGGTCCTCGGACCCGACCACCCCGACACCCTCACCACCCGAAACAACCTGGCGCGCTGGCGGGGAGTGGCCGGTGACCCGGCAGGAGCCGCCACCGCGTACGAGGCCCTGCTCACCGACTCTCTGCGGGTCCTTGGACCCGACCACCCCGAAACCCTCAACACCCGACACAACCTGGCGTACTGGCGGGGGCAGGCCGGAGACCCGGCAGGAGCCGCCACCGCCCTCCAGGACCTGCTCACCGACCA